>DAOUQG010000108.1 GCA_030625765.1 Thermohalobacteraceae bacterium
TTAGTCAGAATAATTACTGTACTTGTTTGTTAGTAATGTACCCAAATGTAGTGACACAGGGATAGATGACACGGTGACGTTCTTTTAAATAAGAAAACTACACACACTTGAATATTAACAAGTGTGTATAGTTTTTTATTAAAAGCATGTATTCACCTTTTGTATACCTATGTATTTTTTTATACAGTCTACTTTATTTTACATCAAAAATTGTAAAACCTAATATTTTTTTATTAACATTATCCACTTGAATATATATCATTTTACTTTCTCCATATTTAAATTCTAAAGAATACTCAGTTGTTGAATTACCTAATTTTCTTAAAAATTCTACAGAGTTTATGTTCTCTACTATGTCATTTTTCTGCATAAATTCTAATACCATTTGTATATCTTTTTCAATATTTACTTCTTTCTCTTCTGTAGATGAAACTCCCTTATCTTTATAATTTAAACTCCATATTTTCCCGTCTATTGCGTCAATATAAGCAGAATAAAATTCATCTCCTTCTTGCACTACATATTTCCATATTGACATATTATATTCTTCATCTCCTGAATATGCAATTATAATATTTTGTGCAATTTTTTTAGCCTCTACTTTTTTATTTAAATACTTTTTATATGCATCAGTAATTATCTCTACTGCTTCTTCTTTAGTTATCTCTTCATTATCAATTTTAACGTGTTCATTCTGTGTTTCTTCACTTATTACCTCTACTTTTTCTGTCATTAATTTATTTTTTGATATATCAGCATTACTCAGACATCCTACCAATAATCCCCCTACTATTAAAATCATTGGTAATAATCTTTTAATTTTCATAAAATTCGTCCTCCTCTAACTGTATTTTTTATCTTTTTTACAGTTAAAAGTATAAAGTGAAAATTTATTATAATTGTATTTAACTTGTAAAGAAGTTGTAAAATCTAATTTAATAATATTTTTATAGTTGTTCCCTCATTGATTTTACTGTTTATATCTATCTTTGCTTCATGAATCTTAGTTATTTCAGCACAAATAGAAAGCCCAAGACCAGCTCCATTATTATCCCTTGTTCTTGACTTATCTACCATATAAAAAGGTTCAAATACTTTTGGTAAATCCTCCTCGGCTATTCCCATACCTTTATCTTTAACTTCAATCACTGTCTTTGACTCCTTATTCTTATAAACATTCAAATATATTTTTGAGCATTTCTCAGAAGCTTTTATAGAATTATCAATTAAATTCATTATTAATATTTTTATTAAACCTTTATCTACCAAATTTTCAAGTTCTTCTCCATCTATTAATAAATCTAAATTTTTCTTTTCTAACTTCGGTTTTAAAGAACCTTTTACTTCTATTAGTATATTTTTTATATTTTCTTTTTTCATCTCTAAACTTTCTCTTTGTAACAAAATCAAATCCATCATTTTATAAGACATCTCTTCCAATCTCTTTCCTTCTTTAAATATATAATCTAACCCTTTTAAAAATGTTTCCTCATTATATTTTGTCGAACGGAGAAAATCTGCATATCCAATTATAGACGTTAATGGTGTCTTTAATTCATGGGTTAAATTATCAATAAATCTCTGTTTTGCTTTTGCATTTCTCTCAAATTCATTTATCTTTTCTTCAACAGCACATGCCATTTCATTAAAGCTCTCAGCTAAAGTACCTATCTCATCTCTTGTATGTATATTTACTCTCTCAGAAAAATTGCCTTTTGCTATTATTTGAGCTAATTTTGTCAATTTACTTATTGGCTTGGTTATATACTTGCTTATAATATACATCCCACCAGCTAAAATTACAGATACTATAATGTCTAGTTTAATAAAGAAATCGTATTGTTCTTTTCTGTCTTCATATACATAAGTTATATTTCTTATATATGAGAATTTTAGATACTCACCACCTATATCTAGTAGATTAGTAATAAACAAGAAAGTTTTCTCATCTATATCTCTAATAATATATCTTCTTCTGTCTAAAAGAGGATTTTTGAGTTCCTCTCTTTGTAATTCAATCTTAAAATCAAGATTACTAAAAATTTTATTATCATATTTATCCAAAACCTCTATATATACATCTTTATCGTGAAAGCTTTTTAAATAATTTTCTATAATTCTATATTTGATGGTATTGGTCAAATCATCGGAGTATTTAAGCATATCTTTAATTACATATAAGTTAGCATCAATTCCAGAATAAATACTTGAATGCTCACTCATTCCTCTGTCAACTTCTCTACTTAGACTTATATTATGGCTATTCTCTATTAAGATAAAAGCCCCAAAATTAAATAGAATTAAGAATATTACAAAAGAATATATAAATATTTTCTTCCATATCTTCATTTAGTCCTCCAACCTATATCCAACTTTATATACTGTTTTTATTTTATCATCCAAATCTAACTTTTTTCTAAGTTTTTGAATATGCATATCAACTGTTCTCGTTTCCCCTAAATAATCATATCCCCAAACCCTCTCTAAAATCTTTTCTCTTGATAAAGCTATGTTTTTATTCTCAACCAAAAGCTTTAATAGTTCAAATTCTTTTAAAGTTAAATCTACTGTCTCACCTCTTTTTTTTACAATTCTTTCTTCAAAAGATATATCCAAATCATTAAAAGAAATAATTTTGATTTTCTTTCCATAACGCCTTAGGACTGCTTCAATCCTAGCTAAAAGCTCTATAGATTCAAATGGCTTAACTATATAGTCATCGGCGCCCATTTTTAAGCCTTTAACCTTATCTGAAAGTAAATCCTTTGCAGTTAAAAAAATTACTGGGATATCTTTATGATTTATTCTTTTCATTATACTAAAGCCATCTAATTTAGGAAGCATCACATCTAAAATAATTAAATCAAATTTTTCTTCTTCTATTAACTTTATAGCTTCTTCTCCATCATAGACTTGTATAGTTTCATAGTTTACCATACACAAATTTAAATTAATTAAATCTGAAATTGCTGCATCATCTTCTACTATTAAAACTTTTTCCAATATTGATACACACTCCTTACTTTTACTAAATATACATTGAAAATATATCTATACAAAATTAGATATCTTATAATTCTAATACGCGTTTAACTTTGCATTTCTAATACAAGACATCTTAGAACATATTCAATTTTTACATCGTTAACTATATAATATATCAATATTAATCAACCATCAAAAAAAATTTTTTTGATTATCTTGCTATATATTTTTTTTTCATAAAATACTTAGTAAAATTTATTACATAAATTTACTTCTATAAAGAAAAAATAATATTGAAAATAAGGAGGTGTTTCAAATGAACATGAATACTAGAGATATAATAATGAAAAAACTTCTTGATGCTCAAGAAAATGTACGTGATTACGAAGTGTTTTCTAATCAAGTGGATGACACCGAAGTTGGTAGTATATTTAAAAAATTTGCAGAAGAATCAGGAATGCATGCTAGAAAACTACAAGAGCTTATTGATAGATACGAGAACAAATAGAGTGAAAAATGGTTTATTTTACTCTTTCACCACCGTACGTGCATTCAGTATTCGGAATTTAGTTTGAATACATGTAGGATACAGGAACAACGTATATTGTACCTATATCCTACTCTTATCTTAATAACCAACTAACAATATTTACATTAGAACAATATCTAAGATACTATAATCACAGTTCTTAAGATTAATATGATATTGCCTCAATTTGAAATGATATTGTGTCAGATAGAAATTCATCAACAATTATTATGTTTCTTGGCGGATGCTTTTGACAATTATTTCCCAAATTATCTAATATCCCCTTAAATATAAAAAACATTCGTCATCACAAATTAGTAATAATAAATGTTTTTTATATTCCTGCAATGATCTAATGATCTAATCTTCTCCCAATTTTACAGCTTGATTTATTTTTAGTTTAGATACATAAGTCATCATAATTATTACAACTATTAGTATCATTATTCCCAATATACTATAAAGCCTAAAATAATCAGATGATATAGTCTGAATAAAATTAGGTAAGATTTTTCCTTCAATCTCTTTTATGCTAACGATATTTCTGAATAGTTTAAATACAGTATTTCCAATAAATGTTCCTACAGCTATAGCTACTCCTGTTGATAATATTTGCTCAATTATAAGCATTTTGTATATTTTCTTCTTGCTTAATCCTAAAGAACGCAAAATACCAAACTGTAATTCCCTTTCTTTAAAGGAAAGAATATAAAATATAACATATCCAATAAATGATACTACTAGTGTCATAATAAAAGCAAAAGTATAGGATGCATTAATACTTTGGATAAATATATTGTTTTTAAAGTTTGATATATGATATTTCTTCGTATCAAACATAGATATCCTTGAACCTTTGTTTTGCAGCTCTTCTAAAATATCGTCAGTAGATGCATCGTTACTATGACGCGGGGACGTATGACACGGGGACGTTTAGTTTGTATGACACGGGGACGTTTAGTTTGTCATTTTATTATTATTCTTTCAACCAATCTTCATGCTATCTGATATCGTGATTAATTTTTATTGCTTGATCCTATAGACTGCTTAATATTATTGATTATCTTGTTCTTTCATTTGTCATTTTTTTATTTTATGTATAGGATATTTCCTTTTAATCATAGTTCTCAACCTCATATAGCTTTTTGTTGCTTTTTGTTCTTTTATCTTACTAGAATATGACAAACGAAACGTCCCCTAGTCAGAATGCCTAAGTACATTCGATATCTGTGTATAACATGTCAGGGTCTACGACTCCGAGGGCGACAATATATACTCACCATTTCGTTCATATTGTTGTTGTTTTCCGATCTGAGAAAACCGTCAACCACCCTAATTATATGCTTTTCGAAGCTTACAACCTTCAACTTATGCTTCCGACCTGTTATCTCCTTTGCCTACGCTTAGCAGTATGTGTTGCCATCATACCACCCAAGGCTAAGTATCGGCGGTTGGTTAGACCTTACCGAACGGGATTCACACCCGCTATATCCAATGCGCTTTCACGGCGCACTCCCCTTGTCATATAGTATAGTATCAATTAAGCTGTACTCAATGATCAAATCATGATTTTAATGTCCTAACGTGAGTTTTATTGCGGATGCTGTTGAGATCTCTATAGGGACTGTTCAAAGCAATTACAACAATAATTCTAAGGCATTGATATTATGATTTGATGGTTACATATGTTATGTGGTGTTGATGCCCACTTTTCACCGTTTATATTGAAGATACAAACGAAAAGATACCTATAATTCCTTGGTATCTTTTCGTTTTCATATTTAAACTATTAACTTAAATTAGTTTTTTATTTCTCAATTTTTATAATTCATAAAAACGGAATCTAACACCATTTGGCTTATATGCTGAGCCGGTTGTATTGTAAGTATCATCACCTATTAAGTAGTCATTCCACACATCATAATCAGTTCTATGGTGATAAGTCCATGCTTTAATAATGCCCGTTTGTCCATCTGCCAAATCCTTTGTATATGAATCAGAAATTCCAAAGCTTGCTGTAATATCAAATCCAACCTCTGCAGTTACAACTTCAGCATCTAAACCTACTGAACAGCTAACAGTTGCGCTAACTTCTTCGTTTACTGTCATGTTGATTGTTCCACCAGGTCCACCAGAAGTTGTATGTAGGATTTCATCTGGAAAGTACCAAAGATCGCCACGATTTGTAGTGGATTTTATGTAGTATCCAAGTAATATAGACCCCATAGGAGTTATGGATCTTTCACTATCAGATTTTTTAATTTTAGGAGTTGTAGAAATATTTTTTGGTATTTTAGTAATAATTCTCTTAACACTTTTTTCTTTTGGAACTGAAATTTTGTCTTTAATCAATTCTTTATCAATTTTGTCTTTGTCAGTTAAAACATACACGTCATAGGTATCAGTGCTATAAACTAAATTGCCAAGACTTGAAACATCATCTTGCATAGCCTCCATTTTTTTGCTACTTTCATCATTAGATTGTGCAAAAGTTAGGTTTGATCCAAGAATAATTAACATTGTAAAGATAACGCAACATCCTATAAGTTTTTTAGTTTTTTTTGTCACAGACACCACTCCTTTAATATATTTACAATATTATACCATAATTTCATTTTTCTGTAAAGATTATTTATTAAATATATCTGATTTAACATATTTTATATAATTACCGTTTTCATCAAGAAATGAAACATTGATTGATGATATTTTTTTTGGTGCCCTTGGAATTTTTACTATATGTGCTTTGTTTCCTTGATTTACATTGCTTCTTAGTTTAACATTTTCATATCCTATTTCAATCATCTTGACCTTTTTTAGTAAATGTTCGTCTTCGAATATGAAAATAATTGTATTGATGTTATCTACTCCCAAGCTATAACTATAAAATTTAACAACAACATCAACACTAGCATCTTTATCCCAATAATAATTTCCTCTCTTTATTAAATTTTTTTTGCCGTTTTCCATTTCGCAAAAATCTACGACATATGATTTTGCATTTTCATGTAATATAATAACATATTTTTTTTCACAAAACTTTTGAAGTATATCAATATCATTCCTTTCTTTATAATCGATAAATATATCGTCGTCAATTATTTCATATGAAGTAATTTCATTGTTGTTTATACATCCACATAAGCCAATATTAACAAAAAGTAGTATTAAAAATGCTTTATAATAATATTTCATAAATATAATCATTCCTTTCGCTTCGCTCAAGGCACAAAACGTAATGAAATGTCTTGGTTTCGAGCTAATTTTTTATTATTCTATAATCATAGGGATAACAGTTAACTACAAATCACGTGGGGGTGAGTAGGCTGCTCCAGTTGTGGAGCGACTGCATAAATATATGTGTAGATTGCCTTTCCAAGCACAAATAAGTGTGACTTAAGAGCACGCAGAATTATCTTTGTATAAACATTACTCGTTTATTGCTAGGCAATCAGTCAATGTTGTCTATCCCTATAATTCTTTGAAAAGAGTTCTCCCTATGGCTTTAAAAATTGTTTATCAAATCTGTTGTGGAATTGATGTCCACAAAACCTTTGTTGTTGCCTGCATTGCTTCAACCAACAGCAAAGGTATTACTTCCTACAAACGCCATCGCTTTTCTACCTATACAAAAGGTTTGAAAGAGCTGTCACAATGGCTTTGTGAAAACAACTGCAAAGATGTCTGTATGGAATCTACCGGGAAATACTGGATCCCTGTGTTTAATGTACTTGAAGATTCCTGCAACATTACTCTTGCACATCCCAAATATGTTAAAGCTATTCGTGGCAAGAAAACTGACAAAAAAGATGCCAAATGGATTGCTGATTTATTTAAGCATGAACTTGTAGCTGGAAGCTTTATGCCACCTCTTGCTATAAGACAGCTTCGTGACCTTATGCGTTACCGCTTTAAATTAACTAACTTTATGTCAAGCGAGAAGAACCGTTTTCAAAATTGTTTAACCGTCTCTAACATTCAACTTGCAAATGTTGTTTCAGATACCTCTTTTGATATAGAGCCTTTAATTCACGGCTCCATGAAGGATAAACTTCCTGAACTTGAACTAGCTATTAACGGATTTATTACACCTGAACAGGCTGAAAAATAAAAAGTTATTAAAGATCACTATGAAAACATTCAATCTCGTAAAGCTGACCTTGAAAATATAATTCTTTCTCTTGCCGAGTCCTACTCTGAAGAAATCAATTTAATCTTAACTGTTCTGTCTTTTAAAAACATCTTTTCCGCCATTACAGTGGTTTCAGAAATAGGTATTAATATGGACGTGTTCAAAGGCAGCTAAGCATTTATGTTCTTGGGCAGGACTTACACCTACGAATAACGAAAGTGCTGGCAAGAAAAAGTCAGTAAGAATTTCAAGAGCTGGCTGTTACTTAAAGCCTCTTTTGGTACAGTGTGCAACTGCTATGGTCAAAAGTGAAAAACATCCCGAAATCCGTAACCGCTACTTAAGACTCAAAAAGCGTCGTGGTCACAAACGTGCAATCATTGCAATTGCTCGAATGCTTTTAACCACAATTTATCACATCCTTAAGAAAAAGGAGCCTTATAACGCTGAGCTGTATAAAAAATCTGATGTTCTTCCAGCAAGCCGTGAAATCACGATAGAGCAGGCAATTTTATTGGCTAAAACTCAAGGTTACCATGTTATGCGCAAAACTTAACTTTTTTTCTTGAGCATATACTTTTTCAAAAAGTCATCAATAGATGGCTTGTTTGCTATGCCTTTTTATTTTATTGGTTGTCTCTACTATCTATTTCAGACTTAAACACCTCCGTTTATTATTATATAACAATACTTTATATATATGTAAAAAATTAGATTATATTGCATGATTTAATTAGGGGTCTCATCAACATTGTCAAATTCCACGCTAAGGATTTAAAATGAAATATTTTCATATTTTTTACCACGTTAAGCTATATTTTGGAAGCGATTTTCTTAAATTTACTACTCAAATGAATCACATAAATTAATCTGAGAATTAATTTTCTCGGTAATATTTCAAAGTAAAACCCTAAAAATTATTCCAAGAATACGCTAAAATCATAACATTCCTATTTCCTAAAATACTGATATATTCAAATTCATAGCCTTAAAGTAGTATTTTGTTAAAATACTGGTGAGACCCCATACTATATATAGGGAAAAAAATCCTTTCAAATAAAATAAAAACTATTTATGTAGTATATATATAAACAATGATATGTCTATTGATAGTACTGAATTTTTAATTCTATAGTCAAGATAATCCGACAATGTTGGCGATACCCCTAAAATAAGTAATCTTGCCAGGAATGATGATAGGACAGATTTTAGGAGGAGCATACCAATAACTAGAAGTAGATATTAATTGGCATATTTTACAATAGTTAGTCAGAATAATTACTGTACTTGTTTGTTAGTAATGTACCCAAATAAGTATAAATATTAAGCTAAAGGCAAAACTATAATAAATTCTAGTAATAGATGATACGAAAATACACTCAATCTATTTTAATTGACACAGGGACGTCAAACTGTGTGATAAATCTTCTTAAATAGATGATTTTATAGCTGAAGGTCCAATTAATCATAAAGTTTTCTATTTGACGTAAAAAATAGCCCCTTAGCTGGGCTATTTTACTTATAAGTTCCGATATTCCAAGTATATTTATAACTCTTTTTAAATTATATGACAGCATCATTAGGGATGACTCTGTCTTGACAGATTCCATCCCTCTTGTTAAAAAATGTCCAGCATTCATAGTTCTCTTTATAGTTCCAAATGGATGCTCAACTATCATTTGTCTTTTAAGGTATTTATCCATATTTTCTTTTGTTCGTGCGTCAACTATATCTAAGAAATCTTGATTTTGACTTCTATTAATTTCACGGCCTTTTGCTGATTTTGTACACTTGTCTTTATGCTCACATTCTTTACATGCCTCATAATTCCTATAACGAATTCTCTTTGGGTTTTCAGTCCTATGTTTCATTCTATATAATTCTTGACCAGCTGGACATATATAAATCCCTATCTTTATCATATTTAAATTTATCTCCGTAAAACTCCCTTTCTCCAGTTGCGTTTGAATATACTTGCTTTGTTACATAGGTAGTAATTCTATTTCCTTCACACTTTTTTAAATCTTCTGCTTGATAATATCCCTTAT
>DAOUQG010000033.1 GCA_030625765.1 Thermohalobacteraceae bacterium
ATTCCTATTATTTCCATGTCTGTTTCATTTTTCAATCCTTTTAAATTGGACTTAGGAATTATTGCAGTTTTAAATCCTAACTTATACGCCTCATTAATTCTTTTCTCAATAAAACTAATTGTCCTTAATTCTCCTGTTAATCCTACTTCTCCCATTACAACTGTTTTTGAATCTATTGCTCTTTCTTTAAAGCTTGAAGAAATAGCACATATAATACCCAGATCAACTGCTGGTTCCTTAATTTGCAATCCCCCTATTATATTAATATATGCATCACTATTTTGCATGAGAAGACCTGCTTTTTTTTCCAAAACAGCAATCATAAGTACAACTCTATTATAATCTATGCCAGTAGCTACTCTTCTAGGCATACCAAAAGCAGTTTGGCTTACAAGAGCTTGAATTTCAACAAGCATAGGCCTTGTACCCTCTATGCTTGGTACAACAATACTCCCTGCAGAATTTGTTGGACGTCCAGATAACAGCATTTCAGAAGGATTTTTTACTTGTACCAACCCAACATCTCTCATTTCAAATATACCTATTTCATTTGTTGAACCAAATCTATTTTTTACAGCTCTAAGCACCCTATAGGTATGATGTCTTTCTCCTTCAAAATAAAGAACTGTATCTACCATATGTTCTAAAACTCTTGGACCAGCTATAGAACCTTGTTTTGTTACATGTCCAACTATAAACGTTGTCATCTCCCTTGTTTTTGACATCATCATTAGAAGAGATGTAATCTCTCTAACTTGACTAACACTTCCAGGAGCAGATGAAATGTCAGGACTGTATACGGTTTGAATAGAATCAACTATTAGAACATCTGGATTTAACTTTTCTATCACGTTACGAACTATTTCTATATTAGTCTCAGCCAATATATATAAATCATTTGATTTTATTGCTAATCTATCAGATCTAATCTTAATCTGTTTTGCAGATTCTTCTCCAGAAACATATAAAACTCTAAGTCCTTCACTTGCAATGTTACTAGCAGTCTGAATTAATAATGTTGACTTTCCAATACCAGGGTCTCCTCCTACTAGAATTAATGAGCCTTTTACTATTCCTCCCCCTAACACTCTATCTAACTCATCTATACCAGTAGAATCTCTCTCTTCTTCTTCAACCTTTACGTCTATTAGCTTTTCTATCTTTACATCAGAAATAGTTTTTGATGAAACAGATTTAGAATTCTTCTCATAAATCTCCTCTACCAAGGTATTCCACTCATTACATGATGGACATTTACCTAACCATTTAGGTGTTTCATACCCACATTCTTGACAAATATACTTACTCTTAAACTTCCCCACAAAAAAACCCCCTAATTTCAGGTTATATAATAATTATTTACTAATATGCCCACTATTATAGTTTATAATGAAAAATATATCAATGCATTATATTATTTTGTTTTAAAAAAATGAAAGCAGCAGAGTGCTTTATTGCACTTTGCCGCTAAAATCATTACCCTTTATTAATTGTTAGCTTTTCACCGTTATAGTCAATGTTTATTTTATCATTCTTTGATATATTCCCTTTCAGCATTTCCTCTGATAACTGATCCTCCACAAGCTTTCTTATTGCTCTTTCAAGAGGTCTAGCTCCAAAGGTAGGATCATATCCTTCTTTACC
Organism: Thermohalobacteraceae bacterium; assembly: GCA_030625765.1. Taxonomy (GTDB): domain Bacteria; phylum Bacillota; class Clostridia; order Tissierellales; family VENL01; genus DAOUQG01. The sequence goes on from DAOUQG010000033.1 coordinate 1,645, forward strand.
AATATAATCTTTAGCCTTTTCTGTTACACTGATATCTATATTTAGTTTTGATAATCTCTCTTCTAATTTTTTTATCATAAGATCTACTATCTTCTTGATATGTTCTTCATTCAAAGCATGGAATATTATTGTCTCATCGATTCTGTTTAAAAACTCTGGTCTAAACGTTCTCTTAAGCTCATCATTTATTGTGTCCTTCATTTTTTCATATTCAGCTTTTTCCCCATCTCCTGATACTGCAAAGCCTAATGTTTTCTGTTTCTTTATTCTAGATGCTCCAATATTTGATGTCATAATAACAACAGTATTTTTAAAATCTACAACTCTACCCTTTGCATCTGTTAATCTTCCGTCATCTAGCAATTGGAGTAATATGTTAAACACATCCGGATGAGCCTTTTCAATCTCATCAAACAATATCACTGAATATGGTCTCCTTCTTACCCTTTCTGTCAATTGTCCTCCTTCTTCGTAACCAACATATCCAGGAGGAGAACCTACTAATTTAGACACAGAATGCTTTTCCATATATTCTGACATGTCTAATCTTATTACAGCATTCTCATCCCCGAATAATGCCTCAGCTAATGCTTTAGTTAGATAGGTTTTTCCTACTCCTGTAGGACCAACAAATATAAATGTTCCTATAGGCTTATTGGGATCTTTCAGTCCGACTCTCGCTCTTCTAACTGCCTTTGAAATAGCCTCTACTGCTTCTTCTTGGCCAACAACCCTTTTATGAAGAATCTCTTCAAGATTTAATAATCTTTCTGATTCTTCTAAAGTCATCTTTTTAACAGGAATTCCTGTCCAATCTGATACTACATGAGCTATTTCATCATATCCTACTTTTGTTGATTTTGTCTGTTTTTCTTGATCCCACTCTCCTTTTTTCTTTTCTAATTCTTCTCTCAATTTTTTCTCTTCATCTCTAATTTGAGCAGCCTTCTCATAATTTTGATTACTAATAGCCTCTTCCTTTTCTTGAGATAACTCTTCTAGCTTATCCTCTAATTCTTTTAAGTTTGGTGGAGCTGTAATTGATTGAAGTCTAACTCTTGATGCAGCTTCATCGATTAAATCTATAGCTTTATCTGGTAGAAATCTATCTGAAATATATCTTTTTGACAGCTCTGTTGCTGCATTTAATGCTTCATCTGTTATTTTAACTCGGTGATGAGCTTCATATTTATCTCTTAATCCTTCTAAAATTTTCAAAGTATCATCAACACTTGGTTCTTCAACTTTTATTGGTTGAAATCTTCTTTCAAGTGCTGCATCTTTTTCTATATGTTTTCTGTATTCATCTAAAGTTGTAGCACCAATAGCTTGCAGTTCACCTCTCGCTAGTGCTGGTTTTAAAATGTTTGATGCATCAATAGCACCTTCAGCAGCACCAGCGCCAATTATTGTATGCATTTCATCGATGAAAAGAATAACGTCGCCTGACTTCCTTATTTCCTCCATAACCTTCTTTAATCTATCTTCAAATTCACCTCGGTATTTTGCACCAGCTACCATCGAGGATAAATCTAAGGTTACAACTCTTTTATTAATCAAAATTTCAGGAACTAGTCCATTAGTTATTTTTTGAGCTAGTCCTTCCGCTATCGCTGTCTTACCAACTCCAGGTTCTCCAATCAAGCAAGGATTATTTTTAGTCCTTCTACTAAGCACTTGGATGACTCTTTGTATTTCTTTTCCTCTCCCAATTACTGGATCGATTTTTCCGTCCCTTGCAAGTATTGTTAAATCTCTTCCAAATTTATCTAGATTAGGAGTTTTTATTTTCTTTTCACTAGTACCTGATGTATTATTAATCGTACCATTATAATTTCCATTTAACATATTAACTAATTCTTTTCTTACATTTATTAGATCTAACCCTAATCTTTTTAATACAACCGCAGCTACACCTTCTCCTTCTTTGATTAATCCAAGAAGAATATGTTCAGTTCCAACATAATTATGCCCTAGATTCCTTGCCTCTAAAAAACTTAGTTCAAAAACTCTTTTTGTTCTTGGTGTGAACCCTAGTATCTCTTCTCCATCATTACCTTCTCCAACTGCAGCAATAACTTTTTCTTTTATTTTTTCTAAATCAGCTCCTAATTGTTCAAGTACATTTGCTGCAATGCCTTCACCTTCCTTTACTAGGCCTAAAAGAAGATGCTCAGTTCCAACATAGTTATGTTTTAATTCTTTAGCTGATTCTTGAGCTAATAATATAGCCTTCTGAGCCCTTTCAGTAAATCTTCCAAACATTGCCATAGAATATCCCTCCTCAAGAATTCAATTTTTCTCTAATTAATTCAGCCCTCTTTATATCTCTTTCAAGAGAGCTAAGCTCTTTTCCAGCGTATTTTTGAATATTTGCTGGTTGAGTAGCTATAATAAGATTATTTATTGTTGTCATATCAATATTACTTATTATATCCATGTCTATACCCATTCTTACGTTAGAAATCAGATTCATAGCTTCCTTAGATGTAATAACTCTAGAACTTTGTAATATTCCTAATGACCTGAATATTTTATCTTCAACATGAATCCGATTTGCACTCAGAATCTTTTCTCTAGCAGCCACTTCTTTTTGTACTATTTGTATAACAATATTTTTTAATTTTTTTATAATTTCCTCTTCTGTTTCTCCTAGAGTGGTCTGATTTGAAATTTGGAACAAATTGCCCATTACATCAGAACCTTCTCCGTATAAACCTCTTACTGTCAGACCTACTTGACTTACAGCTTGAAGTACCTTGTTAATATACTTTGTTAAAACCAAAGCTGGCAAATGAACCATAACTGATGCTCTTAGCCCAGTACCTACATTAGTTGGACACGAAGTTATATATCCCAACCTCTCATCAAAAGCATATTTTAGATTCTCTTCTAAAATATCATCAATCTTGCTGCATAAATCCCAACTATCTTCTAAGCTAAGTCCAGGATTTAACACCTGTAATCTTATATGATCTTCCTCATTAATCATTATAGAAATCTTTTCGTCTTTACTTAATAGAAGTGCACTTTTCTCAGGTTTTTCTAATAACCCGTTACTTATAATATGCTTTTCTACTAGTATATCTCTATTTAGCAAATCTATATTTGAAACTTTGAAAAAATCTAAATCTTTTGATAATACACTATTACTATTTATAACAGCATTTTTAACCTGTTCAATAACTTTTTCAGCATCTTTATCATCCATTTTTTGAGGAAAATAACTCTCTTCCAAATTTCTAGCAAGTCTAATTCTGCTACTTACTACAATTCCATTACTATTTTTTTGTCCATCAAGCCACTTAACCATAATAACACCACCTATTTAGTTTCAACAGTTTTCTGAAGCTCTCTTATTTTATCTCTAAGCTTTACTGCACTCTCAAACTCTTCTTTTCTAACAGCTTCATCAAGCCTTGTTCTTAATGCTTCTATTTCCTTTCTAATTCTTATTACTCCACCAGCCTTTTTTGGTACCTTTCCTATATGATTGTCATGACCATGTATTCTTTTTAAAAGTGGTACTAGTTTTTCTCTAAATGAATTGTAACAATTACTGCAACCTATTCTTCCAGTTTGTCTAAACCTTCCATAAGTCATGCCACATTTTTCGCATTTGTATTTCTCGACGTGCTCAATGCTTAACTTTCCATCATTAGTATTATCTAGCAATCCAGTTAAAAAATTGTGAATTGAGAAAGATGAATCAAAATCAAAGTTTTTATGTTTTTTGGCACATTCTTGACATAAATGCATCTTGCTAACCTTACCATTAATTATTTTAGTTAAATGAACCGTTGATGGATTTTTTCCACACTCTTCACAAATCATCAAATCCCCTCCTATTCTATTTTTCAGATAATACTAACAGCATATCCTTAAGTATTCTTGCTCTAAGTTGATTCTTATACTCTGATGCAATATTTAAAGCCCTATCACTCAATGCAGTTTTCATGAGTAACCCCTCTCTTGTTGATAAAATACCTTTATCAACAAAATTATCAACTATAAAATATGCCTTTACCTTAGTAATTGAATCTTCAATTTTATTATTAATTAAATTTCTAATATCTATGTTATTAATATTAACTTTTATAATTTTTATATATCCTCCACCACCTCTTCTACTTTCAATATAATATCCATTATCAGTATTAAACCTTGTTTTTAAAACGTAGTTAATCTGAGAAGGTGCACAATTAAAATATTCTGCAAGTTGATTTCTCCTTATCTCCAATATGTGATTATTAGTTTCCTGCAACAACGATTTTAAAAACTCTTCTATTTGATTACTAATTCTAGACATATTAAGCACCTCAATCTTATTAGTATGTTTGACTTTGACTTTCTTTGACCTTAACTATATTAAAAAATAAATCCAAGTTATAATCAACTCTTAAAAATTAACATATTTCAGAAACACTTCGCGCGAGAGTTGATTAATTTATTTCTTCTTCATTATTCTTAAAATTGCTTTCTTTTTTGACTGTTTACTACATTGGGTCAATCAAGAAGATTGACCCAATGTACATATGTTTCTGATTATTCAACTTTCTAATGGTTTTTCAAATGTGCAATAATCGAAAATCTTCTTCCGCCTTCATCTCCCTTAGGAAGATACTCAAAACCATTTTTCTCAAGAATGTCTGTTATTGTCTCCATTTTTTGATGATTGTCTGCTTCAACGCTAATTATTATTTCATCATTTTCTTTTATATCGTCCATCATAGATAATAACTTTTTACTAGAATCTTTGTGTCCTTGATGATTGAAGTTAATATAATAATCAGCCAATTAAAGTCCTCCTTTTAATAAGGTAGGTTCAATTATATTTTCTGGTTTTTTACAACTAATTATTCTATAGTAATTAATGTAAATAAAAAGAGCACAGTAATCTGTGCTCCTTAATAATCAATACTACTAGTTTGTTTATTATTCATTATCTGCATTTGCTTCTTCTATTATTTTTTCAGCAAATTGCGCTGGAACTTCATCATATCTTTCAAATTCCATAGTAAAGCTTCCTCTTGCTTGAGTCATAGATTTTAAGTCAATTGCATATTTAAACATTTCTGATTGAGGTGCTTCAGCTTTTACTAGCTGCATACCGCCTTGTTGAGGATCCATACCAAGTATTCTTCCTCTTCTCTTGTTCATATCTCCCATTATGTCACCCAAATAATCATCAGGAATTAATATCTCAACATGCATTATTGGCTCTAATAATATTGGTTTAGCTTCTTTTATACCTTTTTTGAATGCAAGAGAAGCAGCTATTTTAAATGCCATCTCATTTGAATCAACTGGGTGATAAGAACCATCGTACAATGTAGCCTTGATATTCACAACTTTACACCCTGCAAGAGGTCCTTTATCAAGACTATCTCTTAATCCTTTTTCTACAGCTGGAATGTATGACTTAGGAACAGAACCACCAAATATTTTTTCATCAAATTCAAATTCTTCAGTACTTGGCTCAAATTTTATGAAAACATTACCAAATTGACCTGCTCCTCCTGATTGTTTCTTATGCTTACCTTGTACATCCGAACGTCCCTTAATAGTTTCCCTATATGCTATCTTTGGATCAAATAATTCTACTTCTACTCCAAAAGTATTTTTAAGCTTATCTTTGATAATAGTTAATTGCATATTACCTTGACCACCGATTAATAGCTGTTTTGTCTCTTTATTTCTATCAGCTGAAAAAGTAGGATCTTCTTCAATTAACTTGTGTAATGCAGTACCTATCTTTTCCTCGTCTCCTCTTGCCTTTGGTTCCATTGCCATAAATAAACAAGGCTTAGGATATTTAATTCCTTCATATTGAATAGGATTATCCTTATCACATAGAGTATCACCTGTTTCAGTATACTGTAATTTTGCAGTTGCTGCAATATCTCCTGCAACTACCTTTGATACATCTAGCTGATTTTTACCTCTTAATAAGAATAAGGTTCCGATTTTTTCCTTTTCATCTTTATTAGCATTTAAAATTTCCATATCCTTAGATAAACTTCCAGAACAAACTCTAAATATAGAAAGTTTTCCTACAAATGGGTCAACAATAGTTTTGAAAACTAATGCAGAGAAAGGTTCTTTTTCTTCTGGTTTTCTTTCTATAGCTTCTTTAGAATCTGGATTGATTCCTTCAGAAACTCCCATATCTTTTGGAGATGGTAAATAATCATTTATCATATCAAGTAGAGATTCTAACCCTACACCTTTTATCGCAGAACCAACCAATACTGGTACAACTTCATTGTTTAAAACACCTTTTCTTAATCCTTCATGAATTTCTTCAGTTGTAAATTCTTCGCCTTCAAAATATTTTTCTAATAATGCTTCATCACTTTCAGCAACTGACTCTATAAGCATTTCTCTTAATGGTTCGATCTTATCCTTTAACTCTTCTGGCACATCAACATCTTGACATTTCTTACCGTCGAATTTTCTTCCTTTTAAATCAACTATATTAACAAAACCATTAAAGTCATCAGCTACTCCCATAGGTATTGCAAATGGAGCTACTTTCTTTCCAAATTGATCTCTTAATTGATTAATTAGCTTATCAAAGTTAACGTTTTCCTTATCCATTTTGTTGATAAATATAATCTTAGGAAGATTTCTATCCTCTGTATATTTCCAAACTTTTTCTGTTCCAACTTCTATTCCTGAGCTTGCATCAACCAAAATTACTGTTCCACCTGCTACTCTTAAAGCACTAAATGTCTCTCCTACAAAATCAAAATATCCTGGTGTATCTATGATATTATGTTTTGTGTTATTCCACTCAACAGGAACAGTAATAGCTCTTAATGAAAATTGTCTTGCTATTTCTTCTTTATCGAAATCAGATACAGTATTTCCATCCTCTACTTTACCCATTCTCTTAGTAACACCAGTTTGGAATAACATTGATTCTATTAACGTTGTCTTTCCACATCCGCCATGCCCTACAAAAGCAACATTTCTTATTTCATTAGTACCATAGTTCTTCATAACAAAATTAACCCCCTTGGTTACTTTTTTTATTTTCTGACTATTAATAATATTCTACTATATTTTAATATTCCCTTTCAACTCTTAATATTTTTTTCATGTATTTTTGCTTATTATACACTAAAAATATGCCTTCCATTCTTTATTATACCATTTTTTTTCATAATTATAATATTTAGCTAGTTTTTTGATTGTACTATTTTATCTAGCACTTTGTAGCTGAACACAATTCTTACAAAATTGATGAAAAAAATGTTATAGCATCGTACTAAACATTAAAAAAGTGAAATCTACATATCTATGCAAATTCCACTTTTTTATTATTAATAATTTATTTTTTTACTAAATAATACAACGTTCTTACACCAACTCCAGTTGCACCTTCTTTAATATAACCTGATGTCTTTGATGACCATGCTGTTGGTGCTATATCAATATGTACCCATGGTTTGTCTTGAACAAACTCTCCAATGAACAATCCTGCAGTTATCATTCCCGGCTGACCAGCTGAGTTTGTTAAATCAGCAAATTTAGTTTTTAATTGTTCCTTATATTCTTCAAAAGTTGGCATCCTCCATATTTTTTCACCTGTAATTTTTGATGCCTTCTCAAGCTCATCATAAAACTCATCATTGTTTGATATAACTGGAGATGCAGCATTTCCCAACGTTGCTCCTGCTGCTCCTGTTAAAGTTGCTATATCTACAACTCTATTTACACCTTCATGCTCAATTATATAATGAACAGCATCAATTAGTGTTAGTCTACCTTCGGCATCAGTACTTTTAATAAAAATACTTTTTCCTCCCATAGAATCTATAATGTCTCCAGGTCTATATCCATGTCCTGAAATCATATTTTCACATGCTGCTACTACAGCTACAACATTTACTTGTAATTTAGCTTCTGCAATAGCCTTCATAGCTCCGATAACAGCAGCTGCTCCTCCCATATCACATTTCATATTTAACATACCATCTTTAGTTTTTATTGATAGCCCACCACTATCATAAGTAAGTCCTTTGCCAACTAAACCAGTTACTTCATTTTTATTTGATTTATCTCCAAAATATCTCATGATAATAAATCTAGGTGGATTAGCTGAAGCCTTAGCTACTTCCCAAAACGCTTTCATACCTAATTCATTAATTTTAATTTCATCAAAAATTTCTACTTCAAATCCACTTTCTTTTCCTATTAATTCAGCTCTATTTGCAAGCTCAATTGGTACCATAACGTTAGCCGGTTCATTAACTAAATCCCTCGCATGTACTGTAGCCTCACCTAATATTCTTCCTTCGTCAGAACCCTTTTTAACCAGCTCTAATTTTTCATCATCACACACAATGTTTATTTCTTTAATTGTTGATTGTTTCGCATCGCTCATGTACTTATCAAATTTGTATTTTGACAGGATTATAGTTTCAGTTATTACTCTAGCCTTTTCTTCTATGGTTAGTTCTCCTGCATCTTTTTCACCTTGCAGGGCAATCTCAATCGACTTTACTCTTAGCTTTTCTGCTTCTTCTATAGCCTTACCAATTATTTTTCTAATCCTATCTAAAGACAATTCTTCTCTTTTTCCATGTCCCAGTACAATTATCTTATTAGGGTTTTCAGTTCTATTTAACCTAAAACTCTGTACTTGTCCAAGTTTACCTGTAAAATCATCCTGCTTTCTAAGGTTATCAATAATTTTGTTTATCTCTTTTCCTAAGCTATTATCTTTCAAGTTTTCTTCACTATCAAAGGCAGGTACAATTTTTGTGTCAGAACTATTTTTATACGAACTACTTCCTATAACCTTAATTTCCATCAAAATACCTCCATTTCAAAATAATGTTAACGTTTTATTTCTAGTCTCTAAATATATTTCTATTCCTCATTACTAATATCCTTCTTTTTTACATATATATCTAAATAATAATTATTATCCTTGATTTCAAAATAATGGTTGGTATAATCAATTTCTAAGTTTAATACTGAAGAATGCAAGTCGATACTTCTAAGCAAATGAATAGTACAAGTATTATTATCATTTAGTGTACAAAATCTTATAATCATATTTTTAACCATTGAGAATTGAAATCTTGATTTAATATAATCTGGTAAATTATCTAGGTATAGATTTAATGTGCGATTTTCAACAGGGATTAAAATATCTATATCTATCCCATCTTCTCTTATAGTTCTGATTTCTAGGTCACTATCTATATATAGATTACTTTTTTTATATAACATATCTGATTCTCCTTTAAACTGTAAATTTAAAGATAGGGACGATTCCCTATCTTTAAAAATTGCTTAACTTATAATTACACTACATCAAGCTTTGTATTCATCTATATTATCTGACCAGTTAGTATACTCAATATTTTAATTTACCTTTAATAATACCATTACTCATACACTTTTCCCTTTTCCAATTCGAAGCAGTAACAGATATTATTATTAGTAATCCTCCAATATACTTATATAGCGTTAATTTTTCATCAAGTATAAAGAAGCTAGCTATTACTGTTACTAAAGGAATTACATTTATATAAATAGATGAAATAGATACACCTAAATGTTTCATACCATAAACATATATGATGTACCCAAGTGCTGAACAGAAAATTCCTAGATATAATACATTAAGTATCATAACCCCAGTAATTTCATACCAATTTGTAGTCTCAAAAACCATAAAAGGAATAAATAAAATTGCTCCAAAAACACTTTGATAATAAACTATAGCTAACTGAGAATATTTGCTAGACAGAGGTTTAGTTGCTAGTGAATAAAACACCCACGCAAATACTGCTCCAAGCATCATGATATATCCCAATCCTATGTTAGAAAACAGAGTTTTATTAGCTCCTACTCCAACAATAAAATACACTCCAATAAAAGAAAGTACAACACTAAAAATTTTTATTTTGGTCATTTTTTCTTTATATATTATAGCTTCAGATATTAATGTAAATATTGGAATAGATGCAATTATAATGGACGAAGTTGATGCTGTAAGTAACTTAATACCATTATTCTCGAAATAAAAATAAATAGTAACTCCTAAAAAACCAGATAAAGCCATTAGTGGTATATCTTTCTTGTACATTTTAAATTTTGGCTCTTTTATTTTCATAATTATTGCAAGTAAAATAGACGCTATAAAAAATCTCATAAACCCTAATGTCATTGGCGGGATGGTATCTACAACAAATTTAATACTCAAAAAAGACAATCCCCATAAAACTGCTACAAATAATAATGCAACTATTGGTAATATTTTTCTATCTGTCAATTCTCATTTCTCCTTTACTTTTAAGAAAACCAAAGCTAGCCTAAGCTAACCTTGGTTAATCATATCCATAACTTGTTCAACAACATTTTCTACGTTAAAGCCAAATTTCTTCATTAGAACATCTCCTGGAGCTGATGCACCAAATCCATCTATTCCTATTGTTTTTCCTTTATATCCTACATATTTCATCCACCCTATAGTAGAACCTGCTTCACATGAAAGCCTGTTAGTTACTTCTGGTAATAAAACTTTATTTTTATATTCATCAGACTGCTCATCAAATTTCTCCCATGACAACATACTAACAACTCGTGTGTCTATCCCTTCTTCTTTAAGCTTATTATGAGCATCTACTAGTAATGAAACTTCAGATCCAGTTCCTATAAGTATAGCATCTGGTAGTTCCTTATTCTCTTTTACTAATACATATCCTCCTTTATAAGCATCTGCTTTTAATTCATCTAAAGTAGGAAGACCTTGTCTGCTTAATATTAAAACAGTAGGCCCATCTGTTCTCTTTAAAGCTTCTACCCATGCAACAGCAGTTTCTTTTGCGTCAGCTGGTCTATAAACTGATACATTAGGTATAGATCTTAACGATATAAGATGCTCTATCGGCTGATGAGTAGGTCCGTCTTCTCCTACTCCAATACTATCATGAGTGAAAACATATATAACAGGCTGCTTCATAAGAGCAGATAGCCTTATTGCTGGCTTCATATAATCACAGAATACTAAGAATGTTGATCCAAAGACTCTCAATCCACCATGAACTGACATACCATTTAATATTGCCCCCATAGCATGCTCTCTAATACCAAAATTTATATTATTTCCTGAGGTATTGTCATGTTGAAAATCTCCCATTCCTTTCAGATAGGTTTTAGTTGAAGCATTTAAATCTGCTGAACCTCCCATAAGGTTTGGAAGATGTTTTGCTATCCTATTCATTACTGCGCCACCAGCACTTCTAGTTGCCAGCTTAGCTTCTTCAAAGCTAAATATATCTTTATCCTCTATTAGTTTACTAGAAATACAATCTTTGTGCCATGCATCCCATTCTTTGGCTTTTTCAGGATATTTATTGCAATATTCTTCGAATTTTTTCTCCCACTCTTTTCTTTCTTTTTCTTTTTCATCAATTAGTGACTTCATAAATTCTTCTACCTCTTGAGGTACATAAAAGTCATTATCTCTATCCCAATTGAGCTCTTCCTTAGTTAACTTTCTTTCATCTTCACCTAATGGCGAACCATGAGCACTAGATTTTCCAGCCTTATTGGGACTTCCATATCCTATAGTTGTAGGTACTTTAATTAAAGTCGGCTGCGCTTGATTTTCCTTAGCTGTTTTTATTGCTTTTTCAATTTCATCAATACTATTACTATCTTCAACTGAAATAACTTGCCATCCGTAAGCCTCAAACCTTTTACCAACATTCTCTGTGAAAGTTATATTAGTAGTTCCATCTATTGTAATATTGTTATCATCATATAGAGCAATTAGCTTTCCTAGTTTTAAATGTCCTGCTAATGACGCAGCTTCTGCTGAAACACCTTCCATCAAATCTCCATCACCCAAAATAACATATGTATGATGATCAACTATATTATAATCTTCAGTATTAAATTGATTAGCTAATCGTTTCTCGGCAATAGCCATACCTACAGACATTGAGATTCCTTGTCCTAGAGGTCCTGTTGTAGCTTCAACACCAGACGTGTGACCGTATTCAGGATGACCAGGAGTTTTACTATCTAATTGTCTAAAATTCTTAATGTCTTCTATACTTACGTCATATCCAAATAAATGTAATAACGAATATAGAAGCATAGAACCATGTCCTCCAGATAAAACAAATCTATCTCTGTTATGCCAGTTAGGGTTCTTTCCACTTCCCTTTAAAAATCTACTCCATAAAGTATAAGCCATAGGAGCGGCACCCATCGGCATTCCTGGATGGCCAGATTTTGCTTTTTCTATTGCATCTACAGATAAAAATCTAATTGTATCAACAATTTTTTGTTCTACATTGTGCACATTTAACACCTCCAAATATATTGAATATTACATAATTAATATTTAGGCACATGAAAAGAAAAAAAAGTCAGGTTGCGAAGTAATTTTGATTATTTTCAAGGCACTCAAATATGCGCATACTTACTGTATGCAAGTGATTGAGTAACGACGAAAAGAATCAAAAGGACGAGTAAGATGACTAGTTTATTTTTTGAATGTGCCTTACTCAAGTTTTGTTTCTTAACTCATTATATAGCTTTTGTACATACTTTTTTTAATATACCTTAATTAGATTAGTACATAATAAAATTTTATAATATGTACAATCTTTAAAAATCAGCACTTTAATATTACCATAACTTTGTTATATTTTCTATTATTGATTTTAAAATTCTTTGCTTTTTTATAATTTGTTCCCAGTTTTAGTTATTCAGTAACTTGTAAATGAAATATTTCTAATACTCCTTCATAGATTTACTACTTCCCATAAGCAGTGCAAGAATAACAACCATAACTCCTGAAAAGATAGGTATTATATATGGTGGTGTAACATCTATGATTAAACCTGTTATTATAACGCCAAGTGGAGCAATTCCTCCAGTAATTGTCCCTAGAACTCCCCACACCCTTCCTCTAAGTGTATCTGGAGTCATCCTTTGTATTGCTACATTAAGTGGCGTATTAACTATTATCATAAAGCTAGCAAATATAAACAATACCATCATATAATATACAAAAAGAATATCTGTGTTAAGAAAACTGAAATAATTTAATGTTGGAATTCCAATAGAAATCGTCATTAAACCCATTGCTACTGTTCCAAATATTAAACTCTTAATATTCCTTTCTTTTTCCTTCATATTTCCAATAACTATAGAAGTAACTAAAACTCCCATTCCTAATGCGCCTTCAATAATTCCAAATTGCAACGATGACATATGAAGTACGTTATTAATTATATAAGGTAATACTACTGCTAGAGTTGAGCTAACTAATAAATTAAAGCCAATTGCAAATTTTAATATAGTAAATAAAGACTCTTCCTTTTTTATAAACCCTAATACTTCTTTCATATCTTGTAAAACAGTATTAAGGCTTATGTGCTCTTTTTTTGACTTTTCATCTTTAGTGCATACCGAATTATTATCATCATTTTCTCCACACGGTTTATTAAAATTGAAATCTATGTACATTTCTGATATTGCAGATAATATAAATGATAGTCCATTAACAAATAAGAAAAATTTAATGGATAGTAGTCCATAAAGCACACCACCCAATATAGGTCCAATAATTCCAGCCAATGAAGTTACTGCTTGACTATAAGAATTTATTTTTAGTAAGTTATTATCTGTTACTAAGTTAGGTAGCGATGCACTTATAGATACATCAAAGAATACATTTATTATTGCTAAAATAAAGCTAGTCATATAAATAAATGGAATTCTTAATCCATAAAAATAACTAACTCCCAATAGAGATAAAACAACTACTCCGCTTAATGCATCTAACCCAACAGTCAGCTTCTTCCTATCAAACCTATCTGCAAACGCACCTGCAAATGGTCCAAATATTACTCTTGGCAACATACCCATTAGAACGCTAATTGCAAAAGTAGTTGCTGATCCTGTAATCATTAAGATATACCATGAAATCGCCAGATTATACGAAAATGTACCAAGCAATGAAACAATCTTACCGCTTAGAAACAAAGTGATATTTAACTTTTCTTTTTTATTTGCATTTTCTCGATGTAATACATTGTTGATGATTGTATTATTTTCCATTTGAAACCCTCCCCAGACTAGTAATCATTATTTTGTTAAATGTCATTTAACTTTATGCTCTTATTATACTTTCGAGATACTAAATTGTCAATATAAATTTAAATTTATTAAACTTTTTCTATTCTCCTTAATTTTTTTCTTGTAAGTTAAATTATTTTATACTATAATTGAATTAAGAATAATTATAATTCATTTCATATTGAAAACTATACAATTCTTTTAATTGGAGGATGGATATAAATGAGTATGTCAATCGGAGAAAAAATCAGAAAGATTAGGAAAGAGTTGAAATTAACTCAATCTCAACTAGCTGGCAATGAGATGACTAAGAGCATGCTAAGTCAAATTGAAAACAACGTTGCAAGTCCATCAATGAAAAATTTAAAATACCTTGCAGATAGACTTGGAAAGCCTATAGCTTATTTTCTAGACGACAATTATAGTAAAAATGATAATATTAGTAATGATTGTATAGACTCTTTGCTTCTTGAAAAAATTAGTGAAGTAATAAAAGAAGTTGATAATTTAATAAAAAAAACTGAATTTGCCAAAGCAAAAGCTATACTCGTTGATTTGTTAAAAAAATCTAGGATTAATAAAGAAAGTAAGATCTACGCTGACATTATTTATAAACTCGGTTTATGTTTTGGATATTTAAAAGACTTTCTTAAATCGGAAGAATATATTAATGAATCTATTGAAATTTATGAAAAGAACTACCTATATTCTGATGCCGCTACGGCTTACATGGATCTTGCTTTTAAAGCTTTTGCATCTTTTAATTATGACGAAGCATTAAAAATTTTAAGTGATTCTTATCAAATATATCAAAAATCTGCAAACAGAGATATCTTTTTTGAAATAGAATTTTTTCATAATAAAGCAGGAACACTTTCTGCGTTAGGGCAAATTGAAAATACTCTATCAATTTTAAGTAAAGCAATTGACTTATCAAAAGAAACAAATGTATATTATAAAACAGATGAGCTATATAGGATGAGATCCAGTATATTCTTAATAATTGAAAGATATGATGATTTTTTACACAATATCAAGAAAGCTCGCCAATTTGCTGAATTTACTGATAATAAACTCAGCATAGGTTCAATTGAATTTAATTTAGCTTTTTATGAAAATATCATTGGCAATCCAAAAAAAGCTTTAGAATATTTAGAACTCAGCTATAAGCTTCTAGGAGAAAATAATTACTTATATTATCAAGAAAAAGCTAAATCGTATTACCTGCTTGAAGATTACGAACGTGCACTAACTATATTTAATAAAGCAAAATATCCTGATTATGTCTATCATATTTTTGACTATCTAATATTATGGTCTGCTAAAATTTATGAGGGACTAACCTTGCATAAGCTTAATAAAACTAACGAAGCCATTAAGTCAATTAAAGAAGGGATATTAAAAATGGAAACTGTTACTCAATCAAAATATCTTGCTTTTGCCTATAAAAGTCTAAGTGATATATATTCTGCTACAAACAATTATGAAGAAGCTTTTAAATCCTTAA
>DAOUQG010000066.1 GCA_030625765.1 Thermohalobacteraceae bacterium
CTCACATCGGGGGATCCAAATTCCATTTAGTCGAAGAATGTATAGAAATTGGATATAATTCTACAATTGAGAAGATGGATGAAATTAAGAGTGTTATCGAAGCGAAAGCTACACAATAGAGAAAGATGACTAAAATTAGTCATCTTTCTTCATGTAAGGAGATATATAATAATCTAAGTTTGATTTGTTTTTTTTATAGTTTTTTAAGCCTAAAAAGAAAATATCTGTAGCTTTTTTGTCATATTGAATCATCTGGTTTAGATTAGGATTATTAAATCTTTTATAATTTGCAAACTTAGTAATTATGGGTAATGAAGATATTTTTTTTGCTTTATTTAATATTTCTATTCCTTTTTTATTAAAGGCTAAAACTCTGATGTATTGAGGTCCTTCGGCATGAAGGGTTAAGAATGTTGTCTGATTTATATCAAGTAGAATATGAATTAGTATTCTTTTAAGTCTTGTATAAGTATATCTTTTTGTATTAATACTATCTAGTATTTTGCTAATATTATGGTGTTCATGACTGTACTTTATGATTCGATTTTCTAAACCTTCTTCTACATCTAAAATATTCTTAAGTCGTTGAGGTGTAATGGTTCTTAAAAGATAAAGCAGAATTTCGTTATAATTTTCAAGTCGGTTATATGATCTAAACATATCCCATGCATTATTAATAATATTGTAGGATTTGATTGGAAGTGTTTCTTGTATGGATTTAGTACTATTTTTATGAAAGAGCTCATTACGAATAGCGGTTGCACTTGAAATATTATCACTAATTTTTTGAGAATTATAATGTGCGCCTATTCTCCTTATCGTTACGGGTATTATATCGCTTTTCATTTTTTTTAGTGCTTTTAGATATTCTATAGCTAAAATATTATTAGGGTTTGATAATGCATCTTTAATAGCTTTGTTATGGTATGATTGTATTGAAAGATGATTGTTTATGTACTTAATTAAAGCTTTCGTTCTTCCTTCTGGGAAAAGAATACCAGTTTTAAGTATTTCTTTTAGGTAATTTTTAAATTCTAATGGTTCATCATACAGAATATCTGCAATTAAACTAAGTATTTTTAAATCTCCGCTTTCACTACCAAAAGATATAAAATCAACAACTCCTAAGCTATTCAAAATATTTACTGCTCCATAGGCGAAGTACTCTGCACTTTGACAAGCATAGATAGTAGGCAGTTCTATGATAAGGTCAACTCCGTTTTCAACTGCCATTTTAGCCCTAGTCCATTTATCAAGCAGAGCAGGTTCTCCTCTTTGCACGAAATTTCCACTCATAACAGCTACAGAATACTCACAATTCGTTTTTTCTTTAGAGTTTTCTAAATGGAATAGATGACCATTGTGAAAAGGGTTATATTCAGTTATAAGTCCAACTATATTCATATAAAACATTCCTTTCATATATACATAAGCAGAATTTACTAAAGTTTGGTTTAATGATAAAGATATATATACTTACTATAATTATTCTATTATAAATTATAACCTTTTTCAAAATTATTACCAATATTTTTGCAGGATATGGAATTAATATAAATAAAAGTTATAAATCGGGGTAAAATAGTTAAAGTATAGAGATTTTGTTGATTTTTTTGTTTAAGTGTATTAATATGTTAGATAGTGAAAAAAAGATTTGATAGGAGGAGTATAAATGAATATTTTAGTCATCAATTGTGGAAGTTCTTCATTAAAATATCAGTTAATTGATATGTCAAACGAGGAAGTACTTGCTAAAGGTTTAGCAGAAAGAATTGGAATTGAAGGTTCTATAGTAAAACATCAACCTACAGGTAAGGAATCAGTGGTTATTGAAAAGCCAATGACTAACCACAAGGTAGCTCTAGAAATAGTTATTAATGCTTTAACAGATTCTGAGCATGGTGCTGTAAAGTCAATGGATGAAATAAATGCTGTAGGACATAGAGTAGTACATGCAGGAGAAAAATTCTCAAGTTCAGTTGTTATTAACGACGAGGTTATGGAAGCATTAAGAGAGTGTATTGACTTAGCTCCATTACATAATCCTCCAAATATTATGGGAATAGAAGCTTGTCAAGAAATAATGCCAAATGTTCCTATGGTAGGAGTATTTGATACTGCATTCCATCAAACTATGCCTAAATCAGCTTATATTTATCCATTACCATATGAGTTATATGAGAAATATGGAATAAGAAGATATGGATTCCATGGAACTTCACATAAATATGTTTCAGGAAGAGCAGCTGATATGTTAGGTAAAAATATTGAAGATTTAAAAATAATCACTTGCCATTTAGGAAATGGTGCTAGTATTAGTGCTGTAGATGGTGGTAAATCAGTTGATACAAGTATGGGATTAACTCCTTTAGAAGGGTTAGCTATGGGCACTAGAAGTGGTGATATTGACCCAGCTATCGTTACTTTTATTATGGAGAAAGAAAACTTAGATATTGCTGGAGTAAACAACTTATTGAATAAAAAGTCAGGTGTACTTGGTGTATCTGGAGTTAGCAGTGATTTTAGAGACATAGAGGGAGCTGCTGAAAAAGGAAACGAAAGAGCACAGCTAGCATTAGATGTTTACGTTAAGAGAGTTAAGAAATATATTGGTGCTTATGCAGCTATCTTAACTGGAGTAGATGCAATAATATTTACTGCTGGTCTTGGAGAAAATTCTTATGATACTAGAGAAGAAATATGTAAAGGTCTTGAGTTCATGGGAATAGAGCTTGACGTTGAGGCTAATAAAGTTAGAGGAAAAGAAGCTATAGTTAGCACTGAAAATTCTAAAGTGAAAGTTTTAGTTGTACCAACTAACGAAGAGCTTATGATTGCTAGAGAAACTAGAGAATTAGTTTAAATTAAGGCAGGTTTTCCTGCCTTTACTTTACTAATTATTAATTATCAATATGACAAAATTCTTGACAAAAGTTCAATACCTTTATATAATAAAATTTGGCAATATTTAAGAGGTGAAACTTTATGAAGTTAGACCTATCAAGACTTTTTGATAAAATTGTTTATAAAATTGAGATATCTGAAACACTGGATTTTGAAAAATTAGAAATTGCTAATAAGACACTTAACTTAATCAAACCTGTCAAAATTGAAGGAGAAATTCATAAAACAGGGGAAAGCTATATTCTCAATACTAGTATTTATTGTGAGTACAATGAATATTGTGATAGGTGTCTAAAAGAGTTTCCTAATAAAATAGAAGCAGTTTTATCAGGAAGACTTATAGAAATGTCAAAAAAGAAAGAAACACAAGATGATGTTGAGAATTTAATTTATTATGAGGGGGACGATGTTTATTTAGAGGAATTAGTTATATCTACAATATTACTGTCCTTACCTATGAAGTCACTTTGTGATGAAGGTTGTAAAGGTCTTTGTCCAGTCTGCGGGACTGATCTTAACAAGGAACAATGTGATTGTGAAGATAACGACATAGATCCCCGTCTTGCAAAGTTAAAAGAATTATTAGATTAGTCAAGGAGGTGTTTTAAATGGCAGTACCAAAGCGTAAAACGTCAAAGGCAAGAAGAGATAAAAGAAGAGCTTCTTCATATAGACTAAAAAAAGTTACTATTGCTAAGTGCCCACAATGTCATGAGCCTAAGTTACCTCATAGAGTGTGTAGATCATGTGGATACTACAATAACAAAGAAGTTATAGCTGCAGAATAATCTGAAGATAGTAGTGAAAATTCACTACTATCTTTTTTGTTTTTTTGAAATACTAATTTGAAAGAAATATCAAATAAATACTTGAACTTTCTTTAGGATTAATATATACTAACAGTTAGTACTAGGTACTAAATGCTAGTGTTAACATGGGGTGATTTTATGAGTAGTAAGAGGTTATCTAAAAGGGAAAGGCAAAATGAACTAAAAGAAAAATTAAGAGAAGACCCTTTCTTGACTGATGAAGAGTTAATGGAATTATTCAATGTTAGTATTCAGACTATAAGACTTGATAGATTGGAACTAGGAATACCAGAGCTAAGAGAAAGAATTAAGAATGTTGCAGAACTAAATTACTCTAAGGTAAGATCTATAAAGGGGACAGAGATAGTTGGAGAACTAGTTGATCTTAATCTTGGAAGTAATGGAATATCAATATTAGAGACAAATAACAATATGGCTTTTAAGAAAACCAATGTAATAAGAGGACATCATATTTTCGCTCAGGCAGAGTCTCTTGCTATGGCTGTTATAGATGAAGAAGTAGCATTAACAGGGGTAGCAAATATTAAGTACAAAAATCCTGTAAAAGCAGGAGATAAACTTATTGCAAAAGCACAAATGATTAGAAAAAGAGGTAACAAATATTTTGTGCATGTGTTTACATACGTTAAGCAGGAACAAATTTTCAGAGGAAAATTTATTTTAGTTTCAATTTAGAAATTAATATATAGGAGGTATGTTATGAGAATTGCAGTAGATGCTATGGGTGGGGACAATGCTCCTTTTTCTACAGTTGAAGGAAGTATTTGTGCAGTAAAAGAATATGATGTTGAGATTATTCTAGTTGGGAAAAAAGATATTATCCAAAATGAATTAAATAAACATGGATATAAAGGTAATAATATTGAAATAGTAGATGCAGATGAAATTATTGAAAATGATGATGAACCTACTAAAGCTATTAGGAGTAAGAAAAATTCTTCTATGGTTGTGGCTTTAAATATGGTAAAGAATAAAGAAGCAGATGCAGTTATTTCAGCAGGAAATACAGGTGCATTATTAACAGGAGGATTGTTAATAATAAAAAGAATAAAAGGTATAGCTAGAGGTGCATTAGCACCAGTTTATCCTACAAAACGCGGCATTTCTTTACTTTTAGATGCTGGCGCAAATACCGACAGTAGACCGAAATATCTACAACAATTTGCAATTATGGGTTCTGTATATTGTGAAAAAGTTCTTGGAATTGAAAATCCTAAGGTAGGCTTAGTAAATATTGGAGAAGAAGAAAAAAAAGGAAACGAGCTGACAAAAGCAGCATTTAAGCTATTATCAGATACTAATATTAATTTTTATGGCAATTTAGAAGCTAGAGATATTCCGGAAGGATATGCAGATGTTATTGTTGCAGATGGCTTTGTAGGTAATATCATCCTTAAACTGACCGAAGGTCTAGCTAGTGCGATATTTTCAATGCTTAAGGATGAATTTACTAAAACTTTAAAAACAAAAATAGGTGCACTAATGCTTAAACCAGGTTTAAGAAAGTTCAAGAAAAGTCTTGATTATTCAGAATATGGTGGAGCACCATTACTAGGTGTTAGGGGAGCAGTAATTAAGGCACATGGAAGCTCTAATGCAAATGCAATAAAAAATGCAATTAGACAGGCTAAGGTATTTGTAGATAATAATGTAATAGAAAAAATAGAAAAAGACATAGAAATATTAGGAGGTAACGATGATAGGGAATAATAAAGGAATTGGAATATTAGGAACAGGGAAATATCTACCTGAAAATATTGTTACAAATTTTGATCTTGAAAAGATGGTTGATACTAGTGATGAATGGATAAAAACTAGAACTGGCATAAGTGAAAGAAGATTTTTAGAAAAAGATAAAGCTACTTCAGACATGGCAACAGAAGCCGCTAAAATAGCATTGAAAGATGCAGGAGTAAGTCCAGAAGACATTGATTTGATAATAGTTACTACAGTAACACCTGATATGGCATTTCCATCATCAGCTTGTTTGGTTCAAGACAATTTAGGATGTCATAATGCGGCAGCATTTGATCTTGAAGCAGCTTGTACTGGATTTATATATGGATTATCTATGGCATATAGTCAAATTAGAGTAGGTCTTTGTAAGCATGTTTTGGTAATTAGTGCTGACACATTGTCTAGAATAACGGATATGACTGATAGAAATACATGTGTTTTATTTGGGGATGGTGCTGGAGCAGCAGTAATAGGTGAAGTTCCAGCTGAAAAAGGAATTTTAGCATTAGATATTGGAGCAGATGGAAGTCAAGGAAGAGTTTTAATTCAACCAGCTGGTGGTTCTAAGATGCCTTCAACTGAAGAAACTGTAAAAAATAGATTGCATTATATAAAAATGGAAGGAAATGAAGTTTTTAAATTTGCAGTAAGAGCAATGGCTGATTCTTCGAGAAAGGTAATAGAAAAAGCTGGACTACAAATAGAAGATGTTGATTTTCTAGTTCCTCATCAAGCTAACATAAGAATTATTGAATCTTCTAGAAAAAAACTAAAGCTTAGTAAGGATAAAGTTGTTGTAAATCTAAATAAATATGGAAATATGTCTTCAGCTACCATACCTGTAGCATTAGATGAAGCTTTAAAAGAAGGAAAAATCAAAGAAAATGATAATGTTATTTTAGTAGGTTTTGGAGGAGGTTTAACTTGGGGCTCATGCTTGCTAAAATGGCATAAATAATTGGAGGGCTATATGTGTTTAAGACCGAAATATGTGACATTTTAGGAATACAATATCCTATTTTACAAGGTGGAATGGCGTGGGTTGCAACTGCTGAGCTTGCAGTAGCTGTTTCGAACGCAGGAGGACTTGGAATAATTGGATGTGGTAATGCACCAGCAGATATAATACGAGAAGAAATAAAGAAGGTTAAGTCTCTAACAGATAAGCCTTTTGGAGCAAATGTTATGCTTTTATCTCCACATGTTGATGATATTATGGATTTATTATATGAAGAGAAGGTACCTATAATAACCACTGGAGCAGGTAATCCTGGAAAATATATTAAGAGATTTAAGGAAATTGGTACAAAGGTTATACCAGTAGTTCCTTCTGTAGCACTTGCAAAAAGAATGGAGAAGGTTGGAGCTGATGCATTAGTGGTAGAGGGTACTGAAGCAGGAGGACATATTGGAGATTTAACCACTATGGCCTTAGTACCTCAAATTGTTGATGCAGTGGGAATTCCAGTAATTGCAGCTGGAGGTATCGCAGATGGAAGAGGTTTTATGGCTGCTCTTTCATTAGGTGCAGTGGGTGTTCAAATTGGTACTAGATTTGTATGCACTGAGGAATGTATTGCACATATTAACTATAAAGAAGCAATAATAAAAGCAAATGATAGAGATGTAATTGCAACTGGAAGGTCAACAGGTCATCCAGTAAGACTAATAAAAAATAAATTTGCAAAAGAGTTTCTAAAGCTTGAAAATGAAGGCGCAGATTTAGAAACTATAGAAAAATTTGGTATAGGATCTCTTAGGAAAGCTGTAGTTGAAGGTGATCATGAGTTTGGTTCTGTGATGGCAGGACAAATCAGTGGTTTAATAAATGAAATTAAAACATGCGAAGAGGTAATACAGGAAATAATAAATGATGCAAAAAGAGTAAATGAGTTTTTATCAGAATTGTAAGGAGTGATATAATGAGTAAGATTGCTTTTGTTTTCCCAGGACAAGGAGCTCAATATGTTGGAATGGGTAAGGATTTTTATGAAAAACATCCTATAGCAGCAGAAGTGTTTGATAAAGCAAATGAAAGTTTAGGTATTGATATTAAACAAATGTGTTTTGAGGGTCCAGAGGATGAATTGGTAAAAACAGAAAATACACAACCTGCGATTCTAACAACTTCGATAGCTATATTAAAGGTTGTAGAAGAATTGGGTATTAAAGCAGATGTTACTGCTGGGCTAAGTCTAGGTGAATACACTTCGTTAGTATATAGTGGAGCAATGAGCTTTGAAGACGCTGTGAAACTAGTTAAAAAAAGAGGAAAATATATGCAGGAGGCTGTTCCTGTAGGGAAAGGAACGATGGCTGCAATTGTTGGATTAGAAAGAGAACAAGTACAAGAGATAATTAATGATGCTAGTTCAGAAGGAATAGTTGAAGGTGCTAATTATAATTGCCCTGGACAAATTGTTCTTTCTGGAGAAGTAAAAGCAATTGAAAAAGCTTGCGAAATTGCAAAGGAAAAGGGTGCTAAAAGGGCATTGATTTTACCAGTAAGCGCACCATTTCACTGTAAAATGTTAGTGCCAGCTGGAGTAAAGCTTAGCGAAGAATTGGATAACATATCAATGTCTCCTTTATCTGTAAATGTTATTTCTAATGTAACTGCAAAGTACATAGAGAATGAAGGAGATATTAAAGAATTTCTAACAAAGCAGGTTTCAAAATCTGTATTATGGGAAGACACTATAGTACTTATGCTAGAGGATGGAGTAGATACATTCATAGAGATAGGTCCAGGAAAAGCATTAACTGGCTTTACAAAGAAAACTGCAAAGAAACTTGGGAAGAAAGTGAAAACATATAACGTTCAAGATTTAAGTTCATTAAATAAGTTAGTAGATGAGATAAAATAAGGGGTGAGCTTATGGATTTAAATGGTAAAGTTGCATTAGTGACAGGTGGTTCTAGAGGGATAGGAAAAGCTATTGCTTTGAAACTTGCTTCTCTCGGAGCTGATATAATTATTAATTATTCTAGTAGTGATGTTAAAGCAAATGAGGTAGTAGAAGAAGTAAAATCAATGGGTAAAGAGGCTTTAGCAATAAAAGCTAACGTTGCAAAAATGGATGATGCAAAAAATTTAATTGAAAAATCGATTGAAAAATTTCAAAAAGTTGATATACTTGTAAATAATGCAGGAGTTACTAGAGATAATTTGTTAATGAGAATGACTGAAGAAGAATGGGATACTGTATTTAGTGTAAATATGAAGGGTGCATTTAATGTAACAAAATCTTTAATTAGAAACATGATAAAAAAGAAAAATTGTAGTATAATAAATATTGCATCAGTTGTAGGGATAACTGGTAATGCTGGTCAGTGTAATTATTCAGCTTCAAAAGCTGGGATAATTGGGTTTACAAAATCATTGGCTAAGGAAGTAGCAAAGAAAAATGTAAGAGTAAATGCTGTAGCTCCAGGCTTTATAGAATCTGATATGACTGATAAGCTTTCTGATAAGGTAAAAGAGGAGTATATGAAGAATATCCCATTACAAAGACTTGGTAAACCAGAGGATATTGCTAATACTGTTGCATTTTTAGCTAGCGACATGTCAAGTTATATAACAGGTCAAGTGTTAGTAGTTGATGGTGGCATGATAGTTTAAAATTTGAAAGGAGGTGTAGTACATGGTATTTGAAAAATTAAAAGGTATAATAGTTGATCAATTAGACGTTGAAGAAGATCAAATAGCTTTAGAAGCTTCTTTCCAAGATGATCTTGATGCTGACTCTTTAGACGTAGTAGAACTTATTATGGCTATTGAAGATGAGTTTGATATTGAAATTCCTGATGAAGACGCTGAAAAAATTTCAACTGTTAAGGATGCAGTTGATTACATTAAAAACAATCAATAATTTCCGTCATTAAAGTATTTTTAATTTTTTATTTCAAATGAGTCCCGATACAATCGGGACTTTCAAATATACACAGTGGAATTATAATTTTTATCATTTTTCAAATTATTTCTCGTTTGAGAAGGAGGTTCAAAATGAAAAGAAGAGTTGTTGTAACAGGTTTAGGAATCATCAGTCCTATAGGAACAGGTAAGGAAAAATTCTGGAATGCTATAAAGGATGGAAAAAGTGGAATTGGGTTAGTTAGTAAATTTGAGACTGAGGATTTCGCATGTAAAATAGTTGGAGAAGTAAAAGATTTCGATGTAAAGGACTATATTGATAAAAAAGAAGCAAAGAGAATGGATAAATCTACACATTTTGCAGTGTCAGCTAGTAAAATGGCTGTAGAGGATTCTAAGCTAGATATTAATAATATTAATAATGATAGGTTTGGAGTAATATTAGGATCAGGTGTTGGCGGTATTGAAACATTTGAAGAGCAACATGCTAAGTTTCTTAATAAAGGTCCAAAAAAAGTAAGTCCTTTCTTTATTCCTATGATGATTGGAAATATGGCTGCTGGGCAGGTAGCAATTGCACTTAATGCTAAGGGGCCTAACACTACTGTTGTAACTGCATGTGCTTCTTCTACAAATGCAATAGGAGATAGCTTTAAGGTAATACAAAGAGGAGATGCAGATATAATGGTAACTGGAGGATGCGAAGCTTCCATAACACCTATGGCTTTAGCAGGGTTTTCATCAATGAGAGCTTTATCAACTAATAATGAAAATCCTGAAAAAGCTAGTAGACCTTTTGATAAAAATAGAGATGGTTTCGTAATGGGTGAAGGAGCAGGTATACTTATACTAGAGGAACTAGAGCATGCACTAAATAGAGGAGCTCATATCTATGCTGAAATAGTAGGCTATGGAATGTCTTGTGATGCCTTCCATATGACAGCACCTGCTGATAATGGTGAAGGTGCTCAAAGAGCGATGAGAATAGCTATAGATGATGCAGAAATTGACATTACTGATGTAGATTACATCAATGCACATGGAACTTCTACTGAGTATAATGATAAATTTGAAACTGCAGCTATTAAAACATTGTTTGGAGAGTATGCATATAAATTAAAGGTAAGCTCAACAAAATCAATGACAGGACATCTTCTTGGAGCTGCTGGAGGTATAGAAGGATGTGTATGTGCTTTATCAATAGATGATAAGTTTATACCACCAACTATAAACTATGAAACTAAGGATGAAAACTGTGACTTGGATTATGTACCAAACGAAGGTATCAATCAACCTGTAGAATATGCTTTATCGAACTCACTAGGATTTGGCGGACACAATGCATCTATATTATTTAAGAAATTCAAAGGGTAATTTTAATATTGGGCTAATTGTATGATATATGGTACAATTAGCTTTTTGTTTTTTTATATATTAATATCGTTGCATGTTTATGTTTAATTGTAGTAAACTATATAATGGATGATATTGTAGATTTTTTAAATTTTCTTTTAAAGTATTTACAATGTTCTCTAATAATATATTGGAGGTAAGAAATGAAAAAGTTAGGAAGCAAAAGGGTTCAACTACTGCAAGAATTTCAAGATAAAATTTTGTATCAGTTTAAAAATGTGGAACTGTTAAATAGAGCATTTACCCATAGCTCATATGCAAATGAACACAAAAAAAGAAAAATGCTATGTAATGAGAGATTAGAGTTTTTGGGAGATTCAATTTTAAGTGTGGTTGTTAGTGATTTTATTTTTAATAAATATCCTAATTATCCAGAAGGAGAACTTACAAAACTACGTGCTACTGTTGTTTGTGAGCCTTCATTAGCATATGTTGCTCAGAGACTTAATTTAGGAAAGTATTTATTATTAGGAAAAGGTGAAGAAGCAACAGGAGGGAGAGAAAGAGTGTCTATTCTTGCAGATGTATTTGAGGCAGTAATAGGTTCTATATATTTAGATGGTAAATTAGATATAAGTTCTAAGTTTATATTGAGTAATCTTGAAGATATTATTGACGAGGCTGTTAAAGGTAATTTGTTTATTGATTATAAAACTGAGCTACAAGAGGTGCTTCAAAAGACAACTAAGGCTGATATTAAGTATATAGTTTTAAAAGAAGAGGGACCAGATCATAATAAAACTTTTCATGTTGGTGTAAAAGTAGGAGACGAGCTTTTAGGAGAGGGAATAGGGAAAAGTAAAAAGGAAGCAGAGCAAAGCTGCGCAAAGGAAGCATTGAATAGAATAGGTGATTGTCATGAGTAATAAACATCATATTATACCTGTTTTTGTTCCTCATAAAGGATGTCCACATGATTGTGTTTTTTGCAATCAAAAAAAAATCACGGGACTAAGTACAGATATAACTGATACACATGTAGAAGATGTTATAGAAGAATATATCAAAACTATTCCTACAAGCAATCAAATTCTAGAAATTGCTTTTTTTGGTGGAAGCTTTACTGGTATTGAAAAAGAAGTTCAAAGAAAACTCCTAACAGTAGCTAATAAATATAAGGAAAAGGGTGTAGTAAACTACATAAGATTATCGACTAGACCGGATTATATATCAGAAGATATTCTAAAATTACTTCAAGAAAATGGTGTGGATATCATTGAATTAGGCGTACAGTCTCTTGATGAGGATGTGCTTCAAGAAAGTCACAGAGGACATTCTATTCATGATGTTTATAAAGCTTCTAAATTAATAAAAGAATATAATTTCAAATTAGGATTACAG
>DAOUQG010000077.1 GCA_030625765.1 Thermohalobacteraceae bacterium
TGCAAATTCTTTTTTATCAATTGGAGCAATGCTTGTGATATTCTTTTTGTCAAAATGTACGTAGATATCTCCATGTATTTCTTTTTCTAAAAATTTATAAGTACCACTATGCTGTACTGCACAAATCTCAATTACAAGAAACTTACTTGTATCCTTTAATTTATAGGTTTTTTGATATGCTCCTGCCCAAATTGTTTTAAAAAATCCAAGCTCATTTTCTATTGGCGATAAAGCTTCTAAGACTTTATCTGTTGCTTGAAAAAATTCTTCTATTTTATCATCAGCTATATCAACTATAACATCTATATCAGACCAATCATCAACTCGACCAAATGCCGCAGAACCACATTGCCACATTCCAAATACATATTCTAATGGTTCAAAAACATCTACTATGTATTTTAATATTTGTTCTCTTCCCAATAGTTTTCTTTCCATTCTAAAACCCCCTATAATTAGTATAGTTCTCCTCTTCCGAATATTTCTACATAATCTATTTCTATAAAAGTTAAAATTATCCTTTGATTTTTAAAAAGAATTGGAAATTCATTATATAAAAAAAGGTGTGCAAAAGTTCTTTCTCATTAAAATAAGAACTCTTGCACACCAATCTGTTTTCATCTAAAACTCTCTTCTTTCATAAAAAGATGATGCTATAAGCATTGATACAAGTAATATACATATAGAAAAAAGAACACTCATAAACATACCGTTATAACTACTTACTTTTATTAATATATTTTTAAGCGTTTCAATAATTGGATGTGAAACTTCATTAATTAAGCCATTTATTATAGATGGTATGAAAAAAATTATGAAGAAAATAATTATATTAATTGCTCTCATTTTCGAATATCCAAATCTCAAATACAATGGTAGTGACAATCCACCAAATATTGCTGTCATTAATAATAATTGCACCATGTCTATAGCTTTTACCCATCTTTGTAGTTGAAAAACATCAAAGTTTATAGCTATAAGTCCTGCGATAGCCATTAGAATAAATGCAACTAAACAGCTTATAATTAAAGATAGGTACCTAGATTGTACAATTGTTTTTCTTCTAAATGGAAAACTAACAAATATTTTTTCTGACTTATTTTTTTCATCATAGTAAAAATAATATTGATTCATCAGATATACAATCATAAAAGCACCTATAACATATGGAGAAGCATTCAATTTTGAAAAAACTAGCAATGCAAATATAGGATATCCTAATATAAGCTTCCAATGATTTTTAATCAATAACATATCTCTTATACATAGACTAAGCACTTTTCTCCCCCCTAGCTGTAAATATCATAATATCATCTAATGTTGGTTTTTCAATTGTAAGCTCATCTCTCACAGCTTTATCAATTTTATTAATATTACTTACTAATGCTTCAAAGTTAAATGAATTTTCCCTATAGTTTTCAGCGATACGCTTAATATTATTATCTAACAAGCTTTTCTTTCCTTTTACTATTTTATAATTCTCTAAAATATCATATTTTGGGCAACTCAGAACGATTTCTCCGTCATTAATAAAAGTTATGTAGTCTGCTATTCGTTCTAAATCAGATGTAATATGAGTTGAAAAAAGGACTGACTTTCTTTCATCTTGAATAATGTCAGATAAAATTTCTAATATTTCACTTCTAAAAACAGGATCAAGTCCTGAAGTAGGCTCATCCATAATTATTAACTCAGCATCATGTGAAAGAGCTACAGCTAAAGAAAACTTCATTTTCATTCCTTTTGATAATTGCTTTATTTTTTTATTTGGGTCTAAATCAAAATCAGATAAATAATTATTAAACTTTTTACTATCCCACTTCTTATACACTGGGGCAATTATTCTATGGAGAGTTTTAATCGATAAATCTACGTAGAAATAATTTTCATCATATACAAAACCAATTTTCTGCTTTATATCAGTGTCATATTTTTCATTATCCATATCAAAAATTTTAATCTTTCCACTATCTTTATTTATAAGATTCATTATTAGCTTAATGGTAGTACTTTTCCCAGCTCCATTTGGTCCAATAAATCCCATTATATATCCTCTTTCCAAGCTAAAAGATATGTCCTTTAATAAAAATTTGTTATATTCTTTACGTAAATTTGAAATTTCAAGAATTTTACTCATTGTACCCCTCCTCGTAAATAAGCTTCAACATTTCTTGCAATTCATTTAATTCAATTTTTAACAACTTGCTTTCTGCAACTACTTCTTCTAATTTCTCTTCAATAACCTTCCTTTTTTTCTCCCTAAGCAGCTCATTATTCTGCATAGCAACAAAAGAGCCTTTTCCAGCTATAGTTTCAATGAAGCCTTCTTTTTCCAGCTCCTCATAAGCTCTTTTTGTTGTAATAACGCTAATCTGAAGCTCCTTTGCAAGGCCTCTAATTGAAGGTAATGCTTCACCTGAACTCAACTCTCCCTGCATAATTAATTTTTTGATTTGTTTTGTAATCTGTAAGTAGATTGGATCGTCTGACGAATTTTTAATAATAATGTACATTTTCTTCAACTCCGTTTATATTGTTCATACTGTGTATGTACATTATATACAGTATGAACAATTTTGTCAATATTTTTATGTGTATTTCTGTTAAGAAATCAATGCAATTTTGTATCTACTGAAAATTATCTGTTTTTTCGAATGTAACACATAATAAAAGCCACTTGTATCAATGCTATCAAGTGGCTTTTATTACAATATTATATATTCATCTTCTTCTCAACTAATTTTTCAATATATACCGATTTAAACTCTCTTGCTAAAATATCCATATATATTTCATCATATCTCTTACCTTCTATTTGTTTTGCTTCTCTTATTCTTCCAACTTCTTTGAATCCAGCCTTTTTATAGCTTTTTATTGCTGGTGTATTGAATCCAAAAACCTTCAAAGAAATATTATGCAGATTTAGAATATTGAATCCAAAATCAAGTATCAGCTTCATTGCTTCTGTACCATAACCTTTTCCCCAATACTCTTTGTTGCCAATAAATATGCCCACTTCTCCAACCTGATTTATTCTATCTATTGAAGGAAACCCTATATTTCCAATCAACTCATCAGTCTCTAAATCTATAATAGCAAAGTTAAACTCTGATTTTGATATTCTTTCAAGTATCTCTTTTTCTACTGAAGCTGTTATTAAACTTGCTGAAAATATTAATCCTACTGCCACCTCCATGTCATTTACCCATCTTGTATATTTCTCATAATCGTCTACATTAATAGGTGATAAGTAGCATTTTTCTCCTACCATTTTCTTAAAGTACATCTGTATTCCCCCTCTTCAATTACTTTGTAAGAATCTTCACTTGTTAGTTATAAATATCTTTAAAAACAATCAAGCTATCTTAAAGAAAAATTACTGGAAAAAATCTCAAAACTAACAACTTATACTCACAATTTTATATTTTAAAAACAATAATATAATTATATTTTGAATTTGTCAACTAATATTTTACAAATGTTTATTTCGTAAATAATCAGTAAACAAACCTAATTAGGCATATACATACGTAGATTTGATAACCACTGCTTTAGTTTACTCCATCATTCCTTCCCATAAACTATACAACTCATTTAGCTTTTCATTTAAAACTGAATACTCATTATATTTTTCGTAATGAGTTGCCTCATCAAATGAGTTTTCAAGCTCAATTTTCTGTTTTTCCAAAAGTAGAATTTGTTGTTCTATTTCTAATAAACTCTCTTTATGTTTTTTATTATCAGCTTCTCTGATAATATCAGAGGTACCTCTATTACTCTTATTACTCTTATTACTCTGAATTTTACTCTTATATCTTTTTTCACTATTATTTTTCTTAAGCACTTCATCTGATTTTATCCTTTTATAAAACTCATAATTACCATCATAGGAATTGGTTTTTTTATCCGATATTTCTAATATTCTATCAATACAATTATTTAAAAAATATCTATCATGTGAAATAGCAATAACAGTTCCTCTAAATGATCTTAATGCTGACTCAACAGCCTCTCTTGCAGGTAAATCAAGGTGGTTTGTTGGTTCATCCATAATAAGACAATTTGGTTCTTCCAGCATAATACATGCAAAATAAAGTCTTACACGTTCACCGCCACTTAAAACACTGATACGTTTATTAACGTCATCACCGTAAAATTGAAAGCTTGAAAGATGTTCACGTGCTTCAGCCTCGGACATTTCTTTTTTTGATACGATTTCCTCTAAAATAGTTCTTGCTTCATTCTGAAAAGCTACATTCTGTCCTAAATAAGAGTATTTAACCCATCCTCCTAATTTTGCAACTCCCATATAATCTGTATCTTTTTCTAATAATATATTGATTAACGTTGTCTTTCCACATCCATTAGATCCAACAATTCCTATACGTTCTCCCCCTTTTATATTGAAGCTAGCATCTTCAAATATCACATTCTCACCAAAAGTTTTACTCAATGCTTCTGCCCATGCAATCTCCTTACTTATATGAACATTTTTGCTGAATGATATTCTTGGACCATTATTTTTATAATGATGTCCTGTACCCTTAATGGACTTATGTTTATCTAACTCATCCTTTAACCTGTTTAATTTCTTTTCTCTACTCTTTACTGCATCAATTTTTCGTTGACTTTTTAATCCCTGTATAATTCTATTTTCATTACGAATATGCCATCTTAGGTTATTTTGCTCCTTGATAAAGTGTTCACGCATTATTTCCTTCTGCTCTATGAATGATGTATAATTACATCTTCTTTCTACAATTGTTCCATCTTCAAGCTCTGCTATTCTATTTGAAACTTGATCTAAAAAGTACCTATCATGAGATACAAGTAATACTCCTCCAGAGAATTTCTTAAGAAAATCTTCAAGCCATTCTGTCGCATTAATATCTAAATGATTAGTTGGTTCATCTAATATCAGTAAATCTGGCTCCTCTAAAAGAGTTCTTGCTAATGCAACACGCATTTTTTCTCCACCACTTAATTTACTTATTGGTATAGATAACACTTGCTTTTTTAAACCCAATCCTAACAAAATCTTTTTTATCTTTGCTTCAATAACATATCCGTCCATTGCTTCGTACTCAGAAAGTACTCTTGAATATTTACTAAGTGCTATTTCATATTTTTCATTATCACTATTCTGAGAATATTTTGCCATTTCTTCTTCAAGCTGTCTAAGCTTTTGTTCTAATATGCTCACCTTCTCATAATATAATGCGTTTTTATTAATAGCTTCACAATTTTCAATCTCATTCATATCCTGAGAAAGGTATGCTATCTTAATATTTTTTGCTCTAATTACCTTTCCAATATCACATTGCTCAATTCCCATCGCAATTTTTATAAGTGTAGACTTACCAGAACCGTTTGATCCTACTAAAGCTAATCTCTCCCCTCTTTCAACTCTCAAACTAACTCCATTTAGTACCTCTTGATTTTTATATTCCTTTACAATGTTATCAAGTATTAATAAACTCATATTACTAACCTCCTTTTTTCTAATCCACAAATATGCATGTCTTGCCTGCACAAGTCACAAAAAGTTATGAAAGCAACGACACTTGGATTTAGATAATTACGCGATAAGTAGCAAACAGAAATCTTCGATTTCTTGTGAGTCACTTAGTTTCTTCATCACTCGCGAATCATATACAGCACTTATTTCCTTGAATTCAATCATAATAAGTGCTGTATATCTGAGCAGGGAGGGTAATTCTCTAAATCCTTAGCACCACATTAAAATCAATTTCTTTCAGATTAATGCAAAACAAAAAGACCACAAGTATAACCCGCGGTCTTTATAGATACTGTTAACTAACTTATTTATTGATAAATCTAGAAGCGTCTTAGCAACAATAGGTTTAATTTTAAATCAATATTTTATAATCTATTTTTAGTAAAATATAAAAGCCACGGAGCAATGTATGTCCGCAGCTATAATAACAATATTAACCAAGCAATAAATGAAATTCCAATATTACACACAACAACAAATGTATATATTACATCAAAGATAACTCAAAATTTATCATTTAATACCATCAACCACAATGCCAAAACCAAAGCACAACAAAAACATCTGTTGAAATCAGAATAATCATACAGAAATGCGTATATTAAAATCAATTTTATGAAAATTCTTTTAAGTTTTGACATCGGCTACATCTGGCAACGTAGCTCCGGACAAAGCATCACCGATATTTAATTCTTATGGTCTTTGAACGAAGCTGAATCCGCGACTTGCAGCCGACACATTAAGTTTATTCCATTTCATAGAATATTCCTCCTGTGTTGACAATTATTTTATATATCACTTCAATGTAAATTATAGCACACAATACTATTATTTACAATATACACTTATGCATATTCTCTCAACCAATAACCTCTTTAATATATTTCTTTCTTGTAATTGAATAAAAAATATACTGGAAAACATAATATGTTATTACAACTACAAAGGAATTCATTTTTCTTCATTATTAGCTTTTAGTTTGCTTTGAAATCTTATTAACTATAATCGCTATCGCACCATCACCAGTAACATTTGTTGCTGTTCCAAAGCTATCCTGTGCAAAATGTAACGCTATCATTAAGGATTGCTGTGCCACTCCAAACATTAACATACTTTCAAGTAGTCCTAATGCAGCCATTACTCCTCCACCAGGTATGCCTGGTGCCGCTACCATTGTTACACCAAGCATTAAAATGAATGGAATCATCGTTGCAATTGTAGGTGTTATACCAGACATAAGCATTACACCCATTGAAGCAAGAACTAATGTAATAGTATCACCTGCAAGATGTATTGTTGCTCCTAATGGAATAACAAAATCTATTATATCTTCATCTATATCATTTTTACGTGCACTTTGAATTGTAACAGGTATAGTTGCTGCTGATGACTGAGTTCCTAATGCTGTGAAATACGCTGGAAGCATATTAATAATACTTCTAACTGGATTTTTGCCTGTATAGAAAAAGGCTATAATATACTGTATTATGATATAACATAGTTGAAGTATAATTATCAAAACAAATACTGAAGAGAATGTTCTTATTGTTTTAAATATCTCTCCTGTTGTTGTTAGCTTTGCAAAAATTCCTGCAATGTGTAATGGAATAAACGGAATAAGAATATATTTGACTACTCCTTCAATAATACTTTGAAAATCCTTTAAAACTTCAAATAAACTCTTACTTTTGATACCTGCCATTCCAAGTCCTAATAAAAACGCTGTCACTAAAGCTGTCATAACGCCCATCATAGGAGCCATCTCAATACTAAAATATGGGTCTACATTAATACCTGATTTTGCAACTAACTCTCCACCTTGTATAATATTCGGTAGTATAGTTGCACCTATAAAATATGCACTAGTTCCTGCTACAATTGATGATATATATGCAATACCAGCTGTTATACCTAGTAATTTACCCGCCCCTCTGCCTAAATCTGCAATACCTGGGGCTACAAATGCAATGATTACAAATGGTATTATAAATTTTAAGAAATTACCAAATATCGCACTAAATGTACTAAGTAATCTTACTATAATATACATTTCCATTGACTTTGAAACCAAACCAATAATAATACCTAAAATTATACCTATTATCAGTTTAGGTAATAAACCTATATTTTTGAACATCATTCTCTCTCCTTTTAGCTTTTTTATAAATCTACAATTGATTTTATTAAGCTATAATCTTAATTACCCATTGATTAATTATTGGTGTATTTTTATCTGCTACTTATACTTATTTTGTTACTTTTATCAAATATTTATTATCCCATATTATTCATATAATGTTTGAAAATGTGCAGGTAGTTTCACTTTATAAGGCGTTTATCAAATTTGAAGACATACCAAGACGGTATGCCAGAAGTTTGATAAACGCCTTAGAAACATAAGGATGCAGCGGAGTTTTATATCTTCTATGAATAATCTGTGATTATTTTTCTTTTAAAAAAGTTTATTGTCTTGTTTTATCACGGGTTTTTAATAATTTTGGTCTTTTTTTAGTTATAGTTATATCGCCTAAAAAGTAATTTACTAAATCTCTTAAATTAAAAGGAGAAAGAGGTGCAACGTAAGATGTTCCTAGAGTGTTAATTGAACACATATTAATTGTTATAATTATCAAGCCCATAACAAATCCAAATATACCCAAAACTCCTGTAAAGAAAAGCATCATAAACTTTAAAATTCTTATTGGCTTTATTATAGTGAAGTCGCCTGCTGCAAATGAACTCATAATAGATAACGCTACTATAATAACCATCAAAGGACTAACAAGTCCAGCAGCAACAGCTGCCTGCCCAATAACAATAGTTCCAACTATACCAATAGCTGGCCCTATTTGCTGTGGAAGCCTTATACTAGCTTCTCTAAGTATCTCAGCCACCATTTCCATTATTCCAGCTTCTAACAATGCATTGAATGGAACTGTTGCTCTAGAGGATGCTAATGTTAATATATATTGTGGTGGAAGTATATCTGGATGAAAGCTAACGACTGCAACATACGCTGCAGATAATGTTAAGGCTATCATAAAACAAAGCACTCTAATAAATTTTGAAAATATTGATAAATAGATATTATCATAATGATCGTCACCTGCATCTATAAACTCAATAAATACTTTTGGTACAACTAGTGCCAGATTACTTCCCTCAACTAAAATACAAATCTTTCCTTCAATCAAATGGGCACATGCTGTATCTGACCTCTCAATAATACCTGTTTGAGGAAATAAATTATAAGCATTATTAAGTAAGAATTTTTGAATATACCCAGATTCAAATATTCCATCAATATCGATAGACTCTAGTTTGTTTTTTATCTCATCAACATATTTTTCATTAGCTATGTCTTTAATGTAAATTACAGCTACATTTGTTTTAGACCTTCTACCAATAGAATAATTATCAACCTTTAATTCTGGATCCTTTATTCTGTATCGTATCAACGATAGGTTGTCATCTAGGTTTTCATTAAACGAGTCTTTAGCTCCCCTTAAAGTACTTTCAATTTCAGGTGATTTGATTTCCCTTTTTCCAACCTTAGTTGTATCTGCAACAATATATCTCTCATCATTAGATATAATAATAACTGATTTACCTTTTAAAATATAATCAGAAATCTTATTTATATCATTGTCTATAGAGATATCATCTATGTATATTATTGAACTAACCATTTTGTCAATATCAAGGATATCTTTTTTTCCATAATCAAGAATAGGCTTTATTATTTCAATCGAGAGTCTTTCTCTATCTGTAAGCTGTTGAATATAAAGAATAAATATATCTATTCCTCTATTTGATAGCTTTCTAATAGAAATTCCCTTATTTTCTCTGATAAGTTCTTTTACCTTATTAAATAATTTATTCTTCTTCATAATTACCTCCATGCTATTCTATAGCATAAATTATCATTCCTCTAATATTTCTTTTTCGCATTTGGATCTTTCAAATTCATATTTATCATTTTTGTTTTGACATTAACATTTACTTCTGCTTCAGTAAATTTCTCTTCCCAATCTATTTTTTCAAAAATCTTTGGATACTTAACCTTAAAGTGTTTCTTAAAATTGAAATAATCACATTTTAATTCAACCTGTGCTTTTTTTATAGCTGAAGCAATTGAATTTTTCACTTTTTCTGAAATCTTTTTTTCCAAATTCTTAATTTCATCATCACTTATTTTTTCCATATAATACTGATAACTCAACTCTGCAGTTAAATCTAGATTGATATTAATAACCACTTTTTCATCTTCATAGCTTGCTTCAATCTTTCTTTTCTTAGGAATAGTTCTAAAAGAATATATATTGTTCTCATTTTTATTACTAGGTATTCCCTCACTTAATATAGGTTTTTTTGATAATAAATACAATATCCCATCGGTATCTTTAATATCAATAATACCTATTAACTTGGATTCTTTCATAACAACAAGACCTAAGTACTCTATTGCATTCTGTTCTATTCCAATGTAAGGTAATATATAACATGTGTTCCCACTTGCAATTTCAGAAAGCAACTCCCCAACATTAGGATATAGCGCCTCTCCTTTTTTTGATAAATGATTTAGTATATCTTCTATTAAAAAACCCACAGAAATATCCTTTTCAACCTTTAAATCAAATATTTCCTTAGCTGGTTCACGACTTACTACAGTTAAGAGAGTTTTTCTATAATCATATAAGCTGTCAACTCTATTTAAATATGGCTCAACACACTTCTTTGCAAAATCAGTCCCGAAAACAACAACCCTTGTAGCTCCTAAAAAAACAGGATAAGGATTTTCTGCATCATAATGTATTCTAGCTTCCTCAAATGTTTTACCATAAGACAGCATTTTATATACTTCTGCTGCTTGAGCCTTTTCATCTGCTTTTTTTGATGAAGCTTTAATTTTAGCTATTTCACCTGTAAATTCAATCATATCATTAACACAATCTACTCCAAGAGATATAACAATACATTTATTATTTACATCCTCATAATCCCAACAGCCAGTTAATAGAAATAAAGATATAATAATTACTAATAAATTTCTAGATCTTTTAATCATACTTTTCCACCTTCGTAATTATTAATAATGTTATTTATATTATTAATATAGTAAATATTGAAGAATATCCATTGTAGTCAAGCTATATTTGCATTTGAATTATTATCCTTCCTCTAAAATTTCTTTTTTGCATTTGGATCTTTCAAATTCATATTTATCATTTTAGTTTTGACATTTACAATTACTTCTGCTTCAGTAAATTTCTCTTCCCAATCTATTTTTTCAAAAATCTTTGGATACTTAACCTTAAAATATTTCTTAAAATTAAAATAATCACATTTGTATTCATCTTGTGCTTTTTTTATAACTGAAGCAATTGAATTTTTCACTTTTTCAGAAATCTTTTTTTCCAGATTCTTAATTTCATCATCACTTATTTTTTCCATATAATATTGATACTGTAGCTCTGCAGTTAAATCTAGATTGATATTAATAACCACTTTTTCATCTTCATAGCTTGCTTCAATCTTTCT
>DAOUQG010000031.1 GCA_030625765.1 Thermohalobacteraceae bacterium
TTCTCACCATCAAAATAAACCGCCTTAACATATGCGTTTGGAATATACTCTTTGATAAATTCTATATTAATGTCATTATCGTTGATAACATGAACGCTTTCAAGTCCATTTTTAAGGATCATAAAAAGAACTTGCCCTTTATCACTAATTTCAAATTCTTCTTCATTTTCAAGTACAGTAAGATTTGCTTTCTCTCCAGTCTTAAACCTATTTTTGTTTTCATATTCTTCAAGAGAATACTCCTTTACCAGTTCCATACTTTCAAGTTTTCCAGGATTCAGGAAAGATTGATAAAGATATATCGTCTCTTTCACAGCACGATTATTTTGGTCATTTCCTGTAACTTCTACATGATAACTTCTCTTGTTTGAAAAATCAGCATAAGGTAATTCATATACTGCTTTACCTCCAGTGGTGTTTATTTCAAACTCATCCAGTATATTCTCTACCCAATAATACTCATATTTTTTTCGGGTTACTTTGTTTATAAAATCATAATATTGACCAACTTCTTTCTTATCCCAGAACTTTTCAATTAGTTTTCCCTTTAACTGGATATCTACCGGTTCTCCTTTATAATTTTCCTCAGAATATACATTAAGATTATCATCATTCAACCGATTCAACTCTATTTTATTCGTCCCAATATCCACAACAAATTTATCTTCCTCCATTTTCCCTTTTCCATAAATCATTACGTCTCTCGGGAAAAGCATGATAGATGTCGAAGTAAACACTTCCTCTTCCTCTGCTGTCGCATTGTTAATCATATAATTTACATATTTGGGTTTCCAGTCAATAGACTCTGTATTTTCTAGTGAAGACTCCAGCTTAAATTTTATAGATGCATGACCATTACTATTACAGTCAAGATTTCCTCTTACAGATTTTAAAGCACAGGAATAATAGCTGTATCCTCTATAGTCCAATTTTAAGCCTGCTACTGGTGAACCTTCAAAGAATGTAGCCTGAGCATCCAAATTAACCTCTTCACCTAAAAAATATGCCTTTTTATCCGCATTCACGTTGATTTTATACGCTGGCTTAGTGTATTTTTTAACTTGAAAATACCTTCGTTCAAGTACTTCTTCATTAGCCTTTACTGTTAAGTAGTAAGCTCCTGGGTTAAAGCTTTCATATCCCATGGGGCAAGTGTAAGTCCCATAAGGGGATACTTCTACTTCCTTAGATACCAATACTGCTGATGTTCTTTCATAATACCTGTTATATGCATATTTTTCTATTTGAACAGTTACTTTCGTAAGCCTGCTGTCACCCCTCGGCTTTGCAACACCCCAAACCTGTATCGTATCAGTAGGTAAATACATGCCTCTATCTAAATAGAGATAGGACCAATATTTTTCTGCAGTGCCTACCGAATTTCCTCCATACATATAGTATTGATAGGAATTAGTATTGATAAATGTAACAAAAGGCAGCCTATCATGTGCTGAAAGGGTTATGTAATGGCGGTTTGTTTTATTATCCTCATTTAATTCGAGTTCAAATTCTGTAATCCCATTTTCATTACTAATACCTGAATTTATGCCTTGCCCCTTTACTTCCACTCCGGAGATAGGTTCTCCTGTAACACTATCATTTACCCATGCAAGGGACTTGTCTCTACCAATCATGATATATGCCGACATATCATTTATCTGCATATGTGTCATATACTCCCTGTCTTCATAGGATACTGATACAAGATAATATCCTGACTCCACCCTAGAAGGGAACTCTATTAACTGTCGATACCAAGGGCTGCCCATATCGTAAATTTCACATTTAAAAGAAATTGTCTCTTGCAGAGCAGATTTATCGAATAGATTCTCTTCATTATTTCTTGCCGCCCACATAGGCTGAGTATCATATTTACGCAAGTCTTCTAAAAAGGCTTTTTCGTTCTCATAACAAAATAACTTAACATCTAATTCTTTATCTCTATAGTACTTATCAGCATATATACTTAATGCTGGAATTTCCTTGGATGTGTAGTTATACAACATATCCTGAAAACTTAGAGTGTAATCTTTATTATAATCATTCTTAGATTCTGGCTTTCTTTCAGTCTGGAATTGGAATACATAATCTTGTTCAATGGTTTCGCTGCTATTTTTTTTACTAATTCCTTTTTTAAGCTTTATAGTATAGATGGTTTCATAATTGAGACTTTCAGGCACAAAAACCACCGTATTCTTATGAGTTTCAAATGTGCCTTTTACTGTCGGTGTTATTTCAAAAAAGTCATCAATTTTGTCCACATCATCATGAGTAAATGTTATCTCTATCCCTGATCGTATTGGAACATAAGTGGCCTTATCTCTTGGAAGTGTTCTCATAATACGGAATTCTCTCCGCGTTTGAAAAGCTTTGGATAATTTAATCCCTTGCACTTCATTTTTGATGGCAACCTTATAGATACTGTTTGGTTTCAATGGCTTTTTAAACTGAAGAGTATATTCCCTTTCCGATACCTTATTAATAAAAAATGACTGCTCAGGTGTCACGCTGATTGATGACTTAAGCAAAGACATATCAATATTTTTATCAGCATAAATCTTAAACTTGGAGTTAATGTCTACTCCTGCTGCATCCTCATCTACAGCCTCAATTTTTATAGCATCTGATGAACTACTTAATAGTTTCTCAATCATTTCTGAATTTTTCTGGTTCTCTACAGTTTCTAGGTTAAGTTCCTCACCTTTAAGATCAGAATCGGTATTAGTAACTACATCCTCAGCTGGTTCTTGTAAAGTAAGTAGCCAAACACTTCCACCGATTCCCCCAATTAATACTGCAATAGCCACCGTAATGATGTACCATTTTTTTAATAACATTTTTAACTTCAACCATACCGCCTCCCCTTTACAACTCTATCTTAAAGCATAATCAAGAAGTTAACTGGTCAATTATAACGACATACTTTTCTGTTTGGTATTTTCTTGATTATGCCTAATACAACATGAAGAACAGAACGGAAAAATGTTCCATTTATTTTATTATATATGATTTCTATGGAACAAAACCAGTAAAAAATAAAATTCGTGAGAAAATCTTTTTTAAGATTTCCCCCGAATTTTATTTAGCAAAACTATTAGTACTCTAAATCAATCATATCATCTTGAACCTTAAAATCTAAAGAATATCTGGATTTTGAACAATAAAAAAAACACCTGACTTCTCAGCTAAATGCTATTAGTTATATCTGAACATTTATAACTACTTGTAAGCCAATATCTATAATTCTCAAAGGCCTGTTCTTCTTCCTTGTCTGAACCAATTTATTCTAAATCGCATAATGGAAAATAACCTTTTTTATCCATATATATTCATTATAAATAACTATTTCCAATATATCTTTACAACACACTCTACATGTGCTTTGGTAGAATTAAGAATTTATTATTTCTCAATTATCAAACTTATTTCTAGAATAAATCTTTTTATATCTAATCAATAGCTTCATGCAATTCACTTACAAAATTAAAAACTTGATCTTCAACAGCTTCCTCTTTTATTCCTTTTTCAATTTTCTCAACAATCGCACTTCCAACGATCAGTCCATCACATAATCCCTTTAAGTTTTTTATAGCTTCTTTATTAGATATACCAAATCCAATGGCTAAAGGTGTCGTAGTATATTTCTTAACTTTATTAATAAAATTTGATAAATCTATTTCAAAACGATCTCTTGTCCCAGTTACTCCCTTTGATGAGATACAATAAACAAATCCTTCAGCATCTAAAACAATTTCTCTTATTCTATCTTCAGATGTAGGTGCAACTAAAGTAATTAAGTCAATAGGGTAATCTTTCATAACCTCATTTAATTCTCTTCTCTCTTCTAATGGTAAGTCTGGAATAATTAATCCATCAACTCCACTATTTTGACACTTCTCTAAAAACCTTTTTATTCCATATCTGTGAATAGTATTAAAATATAATAAAAACACAAGAGGTAGTTCTGTCTTCTCTCTTATTTTGGAAACCATACCAAAAATAGAATCAATATTTGTTCCTGCTTTCAAAGCTCTTTGAGCTGCCCTCTGTATCACCGGACCATCGGCCAAAGGATCAGAATAAGGTATGCCTAGCTCCACAATATCAGCTCCTGCCTTTTCCATTGCAAGCACTAGATTTAAGGTAGTATCTAAATCAGGATCTCCACTAGTTATATAAGTAATTAGTGCTTTTTCATTTTTTTCTCTTAATGTATTAAATTTTTCGCTTATTCTACTTTTCATTTTTTGTTCCCCCTATAACATTTAATATGGCATTTATATCTTTATCTCCTCTACCTGATAAATTCAGTACAATTATGTCATCTTTTTTTGTGTTTGGTGCTAACTTCATTAAATAAGCCACTGCATGAGAACTTTCAAGTGCAGGAATAATACCTTCTACTTTTGTTAAATATTGAAATGCATTTACTGCTTCATCATCATTTATCGCTTCATATTTCACTCTACCTATAGAATGATAATATGCATGTTCTGGACCTATTCCTGGATAATCAAGTCCAGCTGATATAGAGTGCACTGGTGTAATTTGACCATATTCATCTTGCAGTAAATATGTCATCATTCCATGTATTACACCAATAGAGCCCTTGCTAAGAGTAGCTGCATGTTTATCTGTATCAACTCCAAGTCCTCCTGCTTCCACACCATATATTTTTATATCTTTTTCTTGGACAAATGGGTAAAATAACCCCATGGCATTACTTCCTCCACCTACACAAGCGATTAAATAATCTGGATTTCTTCCTTCTTTTTGAAATATTTGTTCTTTCACCTCATCACCAATGATCCTTTGAAAATCTCTTACCATAGTTGGATAAGGATGAGGTCCTACAACAGAACCAATCACATAAAATGTGTTTTCAACATTAGTAACCCAATCTCTAATAGCTTCATTTGTAGCATCCTTTAAAGTTGCTGTACCTGAGGCTACAGAATTTACTGTTGCACCTAATAATCTCATTTTAAATACATTCAAAGATTGTCTTTCTACATCTTCTTCTCCCATATACACTTCACATTCTAATCCAAACATAGCACATATTGTAGCAGTTGCAACTCCATGCTGACCTGCTCCTGTTTCTGCTATAATACGTTTCTTTCCCATTCTTCTTGCTAATAAAACCTGTCCAATAACATTGTTGATTTTATGCGCACCGGTATGATTTAGATCCTCTCTTTTTAAGTATATTTTCCCCCCTCCTAGCTTTTCTGTTAGGTTTTTTGCAAAATATAATGGTGTAGGTCTTCCTGAATATTCCTTAACATAATATTTATATTCATTTTGAAAATTTTCATCATTTTTTACTTTTATATACTCTCTTTCTAGTTCTATTAATGCATTCATCAAAGTCTCTGGTACAAATTGCCCTCCAAATTCACCAAATCTTTTTGGCATATCTAATTTACTCATTTTATCCCCTCACAATTTCTATAATTTTTTTTATTTTTTCAAAATTCTTTACTCCATTTACTTCAACACCACTACTTAAATCTACAACATGTGGCTTTACAGTTTTTATTGCTTTTTTTATATTGTCAGATTTGAGACCTCCTGCTAAAACAACAAATTTATCTTTATTTATATCTGATACTATATCCCAATTAAATATTTTTCCTGTTCCTCCATACTGTCCTTTTATAAAAGTGTCTAGTAAAAAACCATTTACAGAATATGCTTCTAATTCCTTTAAAATCGTTTTGTCCCTTATTCTAAATGCTTTCCATATTTCATAATCAAACTGATTACAATATATAGGACTTTCATCTCCATGAAATTGAAGTATATCTAAATCACAAAATTTTGCTATTTCATTTACTTCTTCAAAAGAGTTGTTTAAAAAAACTCCTACTTTTTTTATATTTTTATCTAAAATATCTATTAGTTCTTTCGCTTTGTATTTATCTATTTGTCTAGTGCTTTTTGTGAATACAAATCCAACATAATCTGGTTGTAA
The DNA here is from genome assembly GCA_030625765.1 of Thermohalobacteraceae bacterium. GTDB lineage: Bacteria > Bacillota > Clostridia > Tissierellales > VENL01 > DAOUQG01. Next base: position 5,978 of record DAOUQG010000031.1, read on the forward strand.
CTCATTTACATATAAAATATCTTCTTCTCTTTTGAGTCCACATATTTTTACTTTCGTCAATCTATCGCCCCCTAAGCTCATCTAATTTTTCATTTATATATTTTGATCTCATTAAACTTTCTCCTATAAGCACTCCATTTACCTCTAAACCTTCAAGAAATTTTATATCATTTCTTGTATTTATCCCACTTTCACTTATTATAATCTTATCTTTTGGGACTAGTTTTATTAATTTTTCTGTTGTTTTGATATCTGTTTTAAATGTTTTTAAATCTCTATTGTTAATTCCAATTATTTTTGTTTCTGTATTTAATACCATGTCTAATTCAGTTTCATCATGCACTTCTACGAGGCAGTCAAGTTCTATTTCTCTTGCTATATTTTGAAATTTAATCAGTTTATCTTTAGATAAAATAGCTGCAATTAAAAGTATTGCATCCGCCCCTAATAGCTTAGATTGATAAATTTGGTAGGAATCGATGATAAAATCTTTTCTTAAAATAGGAACAGACGTTATTTTTTTTATTTCAGATAAATACTCATTGTTTCCTTTAAAAAACTTATCTTCCGTTAATACAGATACAGCGCTTACATTATTTTTTTCATATTCCTTTGCTATATAAATGGGATCAAAAGCTTCTTTTATAATGCCCTTTGATGGAGATGCTTTTTTTACCTCTGCTATAATATTTAATTCTTTCTTATCAGCCATGGCTTTCTCAAAATCTCTTGTTTTACTACAGTTGTCTAACTTAGAAAGAATTTCATCAATACTAGTGATTTTCTTTTCTTCTTCTATCTTTTTTGTTTTGTAATCTACGATTTCATCTAAAATCATTTTTTCATCTCCTGACTTAGTTCAACAAGTTGATTCAACTTCTTTAATGCAAAGCCATTATTTAGTACTTCTTTTGCCTTATTAATTCCCTCTTCTAAAGAATCTGCCTGTTTCCCAACATATATTGCAGCCCCAGCATTTAGTAAAACAATATTTCTCCTTGCACCTTTTTCGCCCTTTAATATTCTTAACATAATATCTGCATTATCTTTTATTTGTCCTCCTAGTATCTCCTCTTTATTCGCTAGAGGTATATTAAAATCCATCGGATCAATATAGTAAGTATTTATATTATTATTTTTTAGCTCTGTTACCTTTGTTTTTGCAGTAGTCGTGATTTCATCTAATCCATCTAATCCATGTACAACCATAGCTCTTTCAACACCCAATTCCTTTAAAACCTCTGCTAAAACCTCTGTAAGCTTTTCATCGAATACCCCAAGTACCTGTCCATTCACCCTAGCCGGATTTGTTAATGGACCAAGTACATTAAATATGGTTCTTATCCCCAATTCTCTTCTTGGAGTTATTACATTCTTCATTGCTTTGTGGAAATTAGGAGCAAACATAAACCCTACACCAATCTCTTCAATACACTTTTCTACTTCACAAGGCTTTAAATCTATATTTATCCCTAATAATTCTAATACATCTGCACTTCCACATTTACTTGAAATAGATCTATTTCCATGCTTTACAACTGCAACTCCAGAAGCTGATGCAATAAATGCTACTATAGTAGAAATATTAAATGTATTTGCCCCATCTCCACCTGTTCCACAAGTATCAATAGAATACTCTTTATTTATTTTTACATGTAACGATTTATCTCTCATTACTTTAGCACTTCCTGTAATTTCCTCTATCGTTTCCCCTTTTACTCTAAGTGCTGTTAAAAAAGATCCTATTTGTGCTGAAGTTGCTTTTCCTTCCATAATCACATTCATAACATGGATCATTTCAGATTCACTTAAATTTTCATTCTGTACTAACTTATTAATTGCTTGTTTTATCACATATATCACTCCCAATACTTATAATTCTAAGAAATTTTTTAATATTTTTTTCCCACCCTTAGTTGAAATGGATTCTGGATGAAATTGCAATCCATATATAGGGTATTTTTTATGCTTTAAGCCCATAATTTCTCCATCTGAACTTTGAGCAGTTATAATAAGTTCATCTGAAATAGAATTTTTTTCTACAACTAAAGAGTGATATCTTGTTACTTCCAATGGGTTTTGAACACCTTTAAATAAATCTGTTTCATTATGTTTAATCATAGAAGTTTTCCCATGAATCATTTTATTAGCATGAACTATTTTTCCTCCAAATACTTCGCCGATTGCTTGATGCCCTAAACATACTCCAAGTATAGGAATGTCTTTTCCTAGTTTTTCAATAACATTTTTTGATATCCCAGAATCACTTGGAAAACCCGGCCCTGGAGAAATTATTATATGTTTAATATCCATTTTCATTAATTCTTCTATTGTAATAGCATCATTTCTAAATACTCTAACATCTGGATTTATTTCTCCTATATACTGATATAAATTATAGGTAAACGAATCATAATTATCTATTATTACAATCAATATTCTCCCTCCCCTACTTTTTTTATTGTCTCCATAAGAGCTTTTGCCTTTCTTAATGTTTCGTTATACTCACTTTCTGGATTAGAATCAGCAACAATTCCAGCTCCTGCCTGTATATAAGCAGTATTATCTTTAAATACAACAGTTCTTATAGCTATGCAGGTATCCATGTTACCATTAAAACCCAGATATCCAATGGCACCTGCATATACACCTCTTTTGTTATTTTCTAGTTCATCAATTATTTCCATGGCTCTTACTTTTGGTGCTCCAGATACTGTTCCAGCAGGCTGACAAGCTACTAAAGCATCATACATATCGTATTCTTTTTTCATTTTTCCTATTACATTTGATACAATATGCATAACATGAGAATACTTCTGTATTTGCATATATTGATTTACTTTTACTGTTCCAAATTCTGATATTTTACCAATATCATTTCTTGCAAGGTCTACAAGCATCAAATGTTCTGCTCTTTCTTTTTCATCTTCTAATAATTCTTTAGAATACTTATCATCTTCTTTTATATCTTTTCCTCTAGGTCTTGTTCCTGCTATAGGACATGTTTCAACTATACCTTTATTTGCCTTTACTAGTAACTCTGGTGATGAACCAACTATTTGATAATCTCCAAAATTTATATAATACATATATGGTGATGGATTAAAAGTTCTTAACATTCTATATGCTTTAAATGGACTAATACTTGTTTTAACCTCAAATCTTTGTGATAATACAACTTGAAATATATCTCCATTTCTTATATATTCTTTTGCTTTTAAAACTTTTTCCATAAATTCTTCTTTCGTTTCATTGCTTAAACATTTTATTTCTTCTGAATTTTCTTGTTGTTCTTCAACATAAAAATCATTTTCTAATATTTCTTTTTTTATTTCTTTTAATCTGTTTATCCCTTGTTCATAACATTTTTTTATATCCTCTTTTATTAATGTATTCACAATAATTTTTATCTTCTGTTTTGTATGATCATAAGCAATTACCTCTTTTGTAATTAAAAGATGTACATCTGGCATTTTTATATCATCTTTATTTACATTAGGTAGTTTTTCATAATTTCTTATAATGTCATATCCCATATACCCTACTGCTCCACCTATAAAATCAGGCATATTGTCAATTTTAGGAGCTTTATAATGATTAATTAATTCTTTAATAATTTCTATTGAATTTCCTTTTTTATTAATAACTTTATCTTCTTTATTAATAATTACCTCATCGCCATTGCATTTTACAATAATAAATGGATTCCTCCCAATAAAAGAAAATCTCCCCCATTTATTTCCATTTTCTACACTTTCTAAAAGAAAGCTATTTTTACTTTTACAAAGCTTTCTATATAAAGTAATTGGTGTATCCATATCTCCTTCTATTTCCATACAAATAGAAACCATTTTTGAATCTTTACTCAAATTCTTAAACTTATCATAATCTGGACAAATCATATTATCACCTCTTATATATAATAAAAAAAAGCATTTCATCCCTATAATTAGGGACGAAATACTTTACATTCCGCGCTGCCACCCTGATTAGATACAATACTATCTTCTACAACGAGTAACAAAGTTATCTGGAAAATAAAAAAACACTTCATCCTAATATACAGGACGAAATGTTTATATTCCGCGTTGCCACCTATTTAAAATAGTATCACTACCATCTCTCTCTTCCAAGTACAGAAATAGATTTACCTACTTCGATACTCTGTCCCTATAACGTGAGACCCACGACAAGTGATACTCTCCTACGATTTCACACTGCTTCTCATAGAACCATTCAGTAATCAATTCATGTCAGGCTTCCACCATCCCCAACTCTCTATAACTTCATGCATTACTTACTTCTTCTAATCATCGAATTTTTTAATATTCACAATTTTTAATATATTTTACTATTGTAACATCATACATCGTATTTGTCTAGTAATTATTTTTTGATTTAATATTTACAAATCCCATCATAGCCATAACGTATCCATAAATTCCAAATCCACAAATTTGCCCAATACATACCGGAGCAGTTACAGATTTTCTTCTATATTCTTCCCTTGCATGAACATTGCTTATATGAACTTCAATAGTTGGAATTTGTACTGCTTTTAAAGCATCATATATTGCTATGCTATAATGAGTATATGCTGCAGGATTTATTATAATTGCATCATACACACCATAAGCCTTTTGTATGTAATTTACAATTTCACCTTCTATATTACTCTGCACTATATCTATTTTTAGTAATAACTCTCTTGCTTTTTCATATAGATATGAACATATTTCTTCATATGTTTTTTCACCATATATATCTTTTTCTCTAATACCTAAAAAATTAATATTAGGGCCATTTATTATTAGTACTTTCAAAGATTTCATCTCCTCATTTTATTTGCTCTACACATTTAATTATTCTATCTACAACTTCATTTAATTCTGTATCATTGATTATCTCATAGTCACAATATTTCTTATAAAGGTAATGTCTTTGTTTAAATAGTGTATAGATTTTGTCTTTTCCATCTTTTAACAAAGGGCGTGAACTTATATTAACATCCGAAATTATATCTTCTACGGGCCTGTTAATAAATATTATTATTCCATTTTTATTAAGTCTTTCTATATTTGAATAAAACTTCACTACCCCTCCTCCAGTAGATATAACCATAGAAAACTTATTACTCACCTCTTCTACTGCTTTACTTTCAATTTTTCTGAAATAATCTTCCCCATAATTAAATATGTCTGTAATGCTTCTTTCTTCTTTTTCTTCAATATATTTATCTATGTCAATAAACTCCATACTTAATCTTTGAGCTAAAATATTTCCTATAGTTGTTTTGCCACATCCAGGCATTCCTATAAGAACTATATTTTTATTTATCTTTCTCATACATCATTACCACCTTGCGATATTAAAGAAATTTTATCATAAATCTTATCACAAATAGAACTATCAATTTCTGTGTTATTCCATAATTCTTGTGCTTTTACAGCTTGACCTATCAACATATACATCCCATTTATAGATACTAACCCTAATTCTTTTGCATATTTTAAGAATAAAGTTTGTGTAGGATTGTATATCAAATCAACTGCTACTTTAAATTTTGAAATATCTTCTTTATTAACAGGAGAAATATTTACATTAGGATGCATTCCGCATGGTGTACAGTTTATTATAATATCTTGTTGTTTTAAATATTTTATTTCATCATATGATATTAATTTAAATTCTTTAAATTTTTCATTCACCTTACTAATATCCCTACTTACAAATACAATATCATTTATTTCTTTATCTAAAAGATATTGTAAAACAGCCTTTGAAACTCCTCCAGTTCCAAGTATTACAGCAGTTTTATCCTTAACATTAACATTATATTTATTAAGCATTATTCCAAAGCCATAGTAATCAGTATTATATCCAATAGTTTTATTATCTTTAAAGCATATTGTATTTATTGCTCCTATTTTAGTAGATTCTATTGATATATCATCTAAATATTTCATTATATCAATCTTATAAGGTATAGTAACATTTACTCCTTTTGCTTTTAATGTGTTTAATCCACACACTGCATCTTTTAAATGTTCATTATTAACTTCAAATAAATGATAATATCCATCTATACTTAACTCATTAAATATTATTGAATGTATTATAGAAGAATAGCTATGGCCTAGCTTTTCTCCTATAAGTCCATATAAACTACTCACAGCAATCTCCCTCTCTTTTATATTTTATGTGATTTGTAATTTCCAAGTAATTTAAAATATATGCTATCCTTTTCAATTAATTTAATTGTTTCTTTTACCACTTCATCCTTCAAACAACCTTCAAAATCTATATAAAAGAAATATTCCCATGACTTATCAACAATAGGCCTTGATTCTATTTTTGTCATGTTCAAATTATTTTCAGCAAAATACTTCAAAATATTAAAAAGAGTACCTGGTTTGTGTAAAATAGAAAACAATATGCTAATTTTATTACAATCATTACTTATTTCAAGATTTTTACCTATTACAATAAATCTTGTATAATTACTTTGATTAAAATTTATGTTAGATTTAAGTATATCTAAATCGTATAATTGTGCTGCTTTTTTACTAGATACAGCAGCTTTCGTTTTTGAATTTTCATTCTTAATAAACTTTGCACTAATAGCTGTATTACTATAAGGAATTAATCTCCATTTAGCGTGTGTTCTAAAAAATTCACGGCTCTGTTGAAAAGCTTGAGGATGCGAATATACCTCTTTGATATCTTCTATTTTAGTACCTTTAATAACTAGTAAATTATGATCTACTTTTAAACATTTCTCGCCTATTATATAAAGTCCATATTTACGTAACAAATCATATGTTTCTGATATTCCACCAGTAGACGAATTTTCAATAGGAAGTACTCCATAATCTATCTTATCGTTTTTGAGTGCTTTAAAAACATCTTCAAATTCATTTAGATTTTTAGTTTTAGCGTCCTCACCAAAATACTCTATAAGAGCCTGTTCGCTAAAGGATCCCGGCACTCCTTGAAAGCCTGCTATATATTCATTTTCTTTACTTTTGTATATTGTATTCTTTGTTTCATGCTCTTTTTTATCGTTTTTATTAATATAATTTCTTAATTGATCTTTTTGAATTGATCTGCTAATGCTCATAATACTGTTTAAAAATTCTTGTGCTGATTTTTGAAAATATTTATTTTTAAGATAATTAGTATTTTTACTTAAAACTTGTTCTTCTCTGTATATATTCAATATGGGAAAATTATTTTCATATTTGTATTTAGCTATCCTTAATACTTTTTCCATTCTTTTTTCAAACAACTTAATAAGTTCTTTATCTATACAGTCAATCTCTTTCCTTAAATTATCCATTTTACCCCCTCCCTTTCTATCACTAAATCTAACAAAGATACAGCACAAGCAGCTTCAACAACTGGCACTGCTCTTTGTACAATACATGGATCATGGCGTCCCGTTACCTTTATTTGTATATTTTCTCTTTTAGATATATCAACTGTTTTCTGCACTTTTCCTATTGAAGGAGTAGGTTTAAATGCAGTTCTAAATATAATAGGCATACCACTTGTAATTCCACCTAATATTCCACCATTATTATTAGTGTATGTTCTTACTTTATCTTCATCTATAAAAAATTCATCATTAGCCTCTGAACCCTTCATTTTAGTAATATCAAATCCTGCTCCAAATTCCACTCCTTTTACTGCTGGAATAGAAAATAGTATATGTGCAAGCTTACTTTCAACTGAATTAAAGAATGGTGAACCTATTCCTGATGATAAATTTATTACTGCAGTTTCTACTATCCCTCCTACAGAATCCTTTTCTTCTTTTGCATTTAAAATGTGTTCTTTCATTTTTGCCCCTATTTCATCATCAATAACAGGAAAATCCTTTTTTGCTATCTCTTTTAAAAATTCACCTTTAAGATTTACCCAGTCAAAATACTCTTCATTTATACTACCTATGCTTCTTATATGACTTCCAATTATTATATCTTTTTTCTCTAAAATTTGCTTTGCTATTGCTCCTGCAAAAACTAATGGTGCAGTTAATCTTCCTGAAAAATGTCCTCCCCCTCTATAATCATTAAAACCTGAATATTTTATATACCCTGTATAATCAGCATGACTTGGTCTCATAATGTTTTTTATAGATTCATAATCTTTCGAATGTTGATTCGTGTTATATATAACAGCACATAGTGGTGTTCCTGTTGTTTTACTATTAAAATATCCACTCAATATATCAAACTCATCACTTTCTTTTCTTGGTGTGGATATTTTATTCTTACCTGGTGCTCTTCTTTGCATCTCATTATTTATATAATCAAAATCTAATTCTATACCTGCTGGAAGACCATCTATAACTATTCCTATAGCTTTTCCATGAGACTGCCCAAAGATTGAAAGCTTAATATTATTCCCCCATATTCCACTCATCTATTTTTCCTCCTAGCTTTTTAAAATCACTCCAAAATGTTGGATAAGATTTTTTTACTGCATCGCTATTTTGTATGATAACAGGTTCACTGCATTTTATTGAAGCAATTGCTAAAGCCATGGCTATACGATGATCATTCCAACTATCAACAGTTCCACCTTCTAACCTTTCTTTTCCATTAATCAATAATCCATCTTCTAATTCTTTAATATCTGCGCCTAATTTATTTAACTCTGTAGCTATTGCTTTTAATCTATCTGATTCTTTTATCCTAAGTCTACCAGCATTAATTATTTTTGTAGTTCCAATACTTAAAGATCCTAGGCTTGCAAGTATTGGAACAAGGTCTGGACACTGAGAAGCATCAATTACTATTCCTTTTGTTTTTGAGCTTCTAGTTTCAATAAATTCATTATTTACAACTATATCTGCACCCATATTTTTTACTATATCTAAAATAACTTTATCTCCTTGAAGAGAATTAACATTCAAATCAATGCATTTAATATTATCTCCTAGTATTCCTGCTGCAGTCCAAAAAGCTGCCTGAGAAAAATCTCCTTCTACTCTATAATCATTAGCTTTATATTTTTGATTTCCCTTTATATAAAACTCTTTATAATTATTATTTTCTATTTTTATAGAGAACTTTTCTAAAACATCAATTGTTAAATCAACATACCCTTTCGATTCAAGATCAGTTGTCACTATTATTTTAGAATCGCCACCAAGTAGTGGTAATACAAACATAAGGCCAGTAATAAATTGAGAACTTACATTTCCTTTTATTTTAAAATTTCCTGGTTTTAATAATCCATTTACACTTAAAGGTAATTTCCCATTGTCATTTGAATACTGTATATCCTGCTCTTTTAATATTTCATAATATGTTTCAAGAGGACGCTCTACAAGTTTTCCTCTGCCAGTAAACATTATACTTTCTCCAATCAAGCAAGCCATTGGTATAAAAAATCTTAATGTAGAGCCAGATTCTTTACAATCAATTTGATTATTTATTAGCTTTAGCGTTTCATTTCCTTTTATTGAAATTTTATTTGTTCCACTCTCTGAATCTATTTCAGTTTTTTTGACTTTTATTCCTAGAGATTTCATACCTTCTAACGTGGCAATAACATCATCAGAAAATGCAATATTTTCTATATTGCTTATTCCATCACTAAGTCCTCCACAAATTATAGCTCTATGGCTAATGCTTTTAGATGGTGGTATTCTAATTTCTCCTTCAAGTACTGATGGTGTTATTTTTACACATTTCATTCTAAAAACTCCTTTCGATATCTAAATTTATATATACATATTCACATCTTTTCTATCTATCTTCTTTAAAAAACTAGCTCCTATTCTTTTTAATAAAATGAGATTCATATCATTTCCTTTATTTTTCTTATCTAAAGCAATAGTTTCAATAACTTCTTTTTTATTCATATCCGGTAATTCATGTGGCAGTTTATATTTAATCAGTATTTTCTTTATTTTATCTACTGTGCCTTTTTCTGTTATACCCATATCCTCACTTTTTTTAGATATATGATACATTCCTATTGCTACAGCTTCTCCATGAGTATACTTTTCATATTTAAAATGTTTTTCTATAGTATGACCTAAAGTATGCCCAAAATTTAACAGCATTCTCTCTCCTGTGTCTTTTTCATCACTTTCTACGATATCCTTCTTTATTTTGCAGCATCTATATATTATTTCTTCTATATTATCAAATAACTCTTTATCACTATTATATTTGAGTAGATTTTGAAATAAATTTTCATCCCTTATACAACCATACTTTATTACCTCACCCATTCCGTCATATAGGAATCTTTTATCAAGAGTCTTTAATAGCTCTGGATCTATATAAACTGCTTCTGGATGATAAAAACTACCTATAAGGTTTTTACCTTTAGATAAGTTGACAGCTACCTTGCCACCTATACTGCTGTCAACTTGTGCAAGTAGTGATGTTGGAATCTGTACAAATGGTATTCCTCTAAGTAGTGTAGAAGATACAAAACCCGTTAAATCCCCAACAACACCTCCTCCAAATGCTATTATTAAATCTCCTCTAGTTATTTCAAAATCTAAAAGCTCATTATAAACATTTTGAAGAACATCTATTGATTTGCTTTTTTCACCATGTTCTAAAACAATTATTTTAACTTCAAAATCATTTTTAAGATTATTTCTTATTTTTTGTCCATATAGTTTTTCAACATTTTCATCTGTAATTATAGCTATCTTATTGTTTTTGTATATTTTTTTTAGCTCTTTTTTGATATTATTTATCAGCCCTTTTTTAATATATATAGGATAATTTTTCTGAGTAAGATTTATATTTAAATTATGCATAACTATACTATCTCCTCTCTCCTAAATCTACCTTTTTCAAATATAGATTCTAAAGAATCAATATCTTCATTCATTATTGCACCTTTAATCATAGATAAATTTTTCTCAAAAATATTTATCGTTTCTACTATGTTGTTACTATTATCCATCAATATTTCTAACCAAAGCTGAGTATTCATATTCGCTACCCTTGTAGCATCTTTAAAGCTTCCTCCTATAAATAAATTTGTATTTTTATCAATATCACTATTTACAAGAGCCGATGCTATTACATGAGGTAATTGACTTGTAAAAGCAATAATTTCGTCATGCTTTTTTGAATTAACTTTTACTATATTTTTACAACCTATACCTCTTATAATATTTTCTAAAATCTCAATATTTTCTTTTTTATTTTTATCTGTAGGAGTAATTATATAATTTGCATCAGTAAATATATCCTTTGATGCAAGCCCTATTCCCTTACTTTCTCTTCCTGCCATTGGATGTCCACCAATAAAATCCAAGTCTTTACGTAAAAATGAATTTATTTTTTCTATTATTTTACTCTTAATGCCTGCAGTATCAGTTATTAAGGCTCCTGATTTAAAATAATTAATATTATCCTTTACAAAATTTATTGTTGATTCTGGATATAAACAGATAATTACTATATCAGAATTTTTAAGTGGGATTTCAGGTTCTAAGTATCCTTTATCAATTATCCCCAAACTCTTTGCAGTTTTAATAGCACATTCATCTATATCAATTGCCCATAGATTTTTAGGTTTTAACTCATTTAATGCCATTGCAAAAGACCCACCAATAAGTCCTAATCCTACAATAGTTACATTAAAATCAGATTCCTTCAAATTCTTCACCCCATTATATTTCTTTATTTTCTATCTTTGCTATTTCTTTTAACGAATTCATTAAGGATTTAAATTTTTCAGGTTTAATAGACTGTTGCCCATCACACTTAGCCTTAGCAGGATCATTATGAACTTCTATCATTAATC
>DAOUQG010000130.1 GCA_030625765.1 Thermohalobacteraceae bacterium
AGTAGCAACAATCCCAATATATATGCAAACATTGAAATATATATTAATATTTTAAGTCCAACACCAAGAGGACTTGTATAAAAGCCTAAAGTGTCTGATCCTAAAGTGTTTAAGTTGAATTTTTCTACCAACATAATACCAGGAGGAACTAAGAAGGAAATAACTATATACCATATATTAGCTAACGATAATTTCTTCTGTACCTGAAGCTCTAGTAAAATATTTGAGGTTGTATTTGAAAATATTTTTAATATAGCTTCATTACCTGGCTTATAATACGCATGTTTAATCAAAGTCAAAAGAACAGTGAAATATTCATTATCATAGATTTTCTCTATCATTGCAAATTCTTCATTGATTTTATCATCATCATTTTTAACTAGTACATCTGAAATTCTTGTAAGCTCTCTAGCGATAGCTTTATCAAAATCATCTAGCGAAATATCAATAGCCTGCAGGATATCTCCCTTTCTAGCAAATCTACTATTTAGTAATTTAAATGTTCTAGGCAGTTGTTTTGTAAAATTAAACATTACTATTGTAATTATCATGTAGAAAATTACTACTAAGAAAATTATTACTAGCGCTGAGAAAAATAATAGCTGATACCAAACAATATTAGCTGATGGTATAAGCAAGAACATAGTTAAAATAATAAATATAATTGAAGATATAATTACTATAGAACTATATTCTCTATTGGTTTCAAAGGATCTGTCGTTAAATACACATATTTTTAGGGAAATATAATCTATTAGCTTCTTAAATACTTTGTATTTAAGCATTTTGTCAGTTAACTTTTTAGTAAACCTTACATGATGTTTATTGACCAGATATTTTCTTTTTCTTATTTTTTCTTTTATAAAATTAATAATATATAATCCAATAAGAGTTATCGATATTACAAGTGGTATAAACCATACCAAATCTAGAAAAGTAAAATCTGCAAAATCTATTTGTATATTAAATTTACTAAGTATGTTTTTCCAACCTAAAAAAATTTTCTTAATAATATTCACATGTAATCACCTTTATCTATTTTTATTATTTTTAAAAGCATTTCTGTAATCATTGATCTCTTCTTTTGATATATGCTGATGCTGAGTCAGCTTATTAAAATACTTATCAGATGGTAAGTTCATTGAAATCCATGTATTTTTTTCCCTATCAAATCTAATAATTTCTCTATACCTAAAGCTATGAGGATAGATATACTTTTTTAGTGCTAGTTGTGCCATATTAATAAGATTTGATACTCTTTCAGTTTTCTTACCGTCTAGTATCGGCTCTATATTATAAAAATCTTCAATATGTTCAATCTCAACTATACTATCAACCACAATTTTCCCATTAGACAGCTTAGCTAAATGAATCACTAAATCTAATGCTCTAGAAACATCACTTTCAGCTGTTTTACTGTTATCATACATAGTGGTACGCATAAGCAGATTTACACAATTTGCTACAGCTTCAAATGGCGAATATAGATGCATTGTACCCCCTACTCCAGCGTTAAGTCTTAGAGATGCATTCATCATTTCTGCCATATGTTCAGCCTTTACAATTTCACCAACAATCTCTATATCTCTAGACATTTTTAACATCTGCTGGAACAGTTGATCTATTGACCTATAGGCATTTTCAATAAGAGGCTTAATATTCTTATGAGGAAACTTTTCTTGTGCCTGTATTTCATCCTGCGCATCAAGTATTCCAATACCCCAAAAATCAGGAACCTTTTCTATCATTGCAGTTAGAAATGTAGTCTTGCCTACTCCCATATCACTACCAGAAACTAAATGTGAACCTCTCCCTTTTATATGTATCATCAAAAAATCATATATAAGCTGATTTATAGTACCAAAATTATCTCTTAACTGTTCTAGTGTAATAGCTCCTAGATTAAATATCCTTTCATTGTAATACCAATACTTACTAGATGGTACTGCTGAATATCCTGCTACAGTTATTCGATTTGAATTATCTAAGGTTGTGGTTACTGTTGGATTACTTTCATCGTATTTTATACTTGCATTTCTTGTTGTTTTATATTGAATATTTTTTATAATGCTTGTCTTATTAAATTTCAAAAATTCTAGGTATATCTTTTCTCCCTTATATATGATGTAAATGTAGTCCTTATCCCTTATACCTACTTCGTTTATTGAATGATATGTAAGTGTATCTATAATGTTCTTGCCATCATTGATTGTGTATAATATTGTAGCTAGCACTTTTACTTTGCTTTTGAAATCATAAAATTTAGCCTTAATATGCTCTGTTTCTTTTTCAATTATTTCTCTTAATTTATCTTCTGTTATATTAATCCTAATATTATGTTTATTGATTATTTCGGTCATATCATAGACTTCAAGCAATAACTCAAATAAAACCCTTACATCATTATCTAGAAGATTGTTAAAATCTACTATTGTTTTCAATTCATCCTCAGTTATTTCAAGAACCTTTATTAATGCATCTAAGTATTGATTTATAACATACGCTCTAGCTGCTTTATTCCCGATAGAAAGCTTTTTGAGATCCTGAAGTCTTTTAACATCTTTTTTAGCAAGTTCTCTGTCCTTTATCCCGAATAATCCCTGATAAGTGTCCACGTCTTTAAAGAGGTTATCAATTTTCTCTTTGTAATTTTCCTCTAAAAAATCATATAAATCCATATCTCTTATGCTGCTAATGCTTTGCATCCGATAAACCTCCTATCGTATGACTAAAGAATTTAAAAATCTTTCTTTTCTGTTTGCTTTCAGTAATAGCAGTATCAGATAATGTTTTTTCACTGTAGTTAGTAAGTACATATTCTGCAACTTCTTCTAATTGTTTTACATAATCCTCTTCTTTATTTGCTTTATTCAAAATATAATTTAAAATAGTTTTTTCATTACATTCATTCATAAAAACAGGATCATAATTCAATCTAAAAATATTGTCTGCTGTAGTTGGCTCAAAATCACCTTTTTTCATATCCCTTAAGATATTACTAATACAATACTTTATTTTCGTTTGCCTAATACTTTCAACATACCTATTTACTACAAAAACTATTTTTTCTTTATAAGGCTCAAAAACCTTACTTTCTACCATTCTATTAATTGAGTTATGTTCTTGATTAAGAACTACAATTATTACATCACTCTTATCAAAAAAATATCTCGATAAAATATTTCGTCCTGAAATTGTATCTACTACTGTTATTGGGTAATACCTTTGAGTAAAAGATATCAATTTATCTATATCATCCCTGCTTAATTCAAAGCTTTCATTCGAATCCATCATATCTATACTCTTGTTTATATGCTTGACACAAGAATCAAAAGAAAGCTTATCATTTAACATCTCAGCATCTAAAAGATTTTTAAAGTCATCCAATCCTTTTGTAAAAAGACTATCAGATAAATAATACGATATGTCTTTACAGTACTTATTTGTATCTATTAACAGTGCCTTATCATTTATCATTTGTGTAAGTATTGCAGTAAAATTAACTGCAGTAACACTTTGTCCCAATCCTTTTTTTGGAGCTGTAATACTAATTAACATACAAACACCTCAATTTAAATATTTTATATCTTTTGTATTATCATCCTGTTTTTCACTATTTTCTTCTATCACTTCTTCTTCTGCTTTTTTAGAAGTATTTAATAATTGCAGCTGTTCTTTTGCTTTTTCATAATCAAAAGTTTTAGGGGATGCAGATTGACTTTCATCTAAGTATATCCTAACATCAAATTCACCTAATTGACTTGCTGCAATCATATCTCTGGTATCAACTTCGTTTACAGGTATGACAATTTGAACTGACTTATTTCCATCGCTATTAGTAATGTCACTCTTAACTAATTTTTTAATTTTTACTTTAGGAACTACTACATCATAATCTCCATTTCCATATACGACTAAAATATCTACTATATTCCCACTTTTAAGTGTATCTGCTACCGTTGATTTAATGCTATATTCCTTCAACCTCTCAAACTCATCAAACCATTTTTCTTCAATCGAAAAACTATCCAAAATCAACTGTTCACCTTTTCTTAACGGTTCCTTTGTAATCTTACCTAAAATCATACTTAAGTCTATAACTGCTCCTTCTGGAACAAATTTTGTAGGCACTTCAACTAGCTTGATTTTTTTATCCAGTATTTCTTCCGTTATCTCAGTATATTTGGCTATACCCTCTGGATCTATTACCATTGCTACAGATGTTTTAGGCATTGCATTTACATCAATCTCCATTCTCAGTTCAGCCTGTACATCTTTAGTTAGCTTTGGGATTCTAATATTTTCATAAAAATACACTGTAGCTGATAAAATAACTAAAAATACAGCAAAAACTAAATGTACTCTCCTATTTTTAAAATTCACTTCATCGCACCTCCTTTTAAGTTTTTCAAACTATTCTCTAAATAGATTAAATATATTTTTTAAGAAACTGTTATTTAGAGGTTTATTTTTTTTATAATAATATTCAGCTATTATTTCAATATCTTTAATTATTTCATTATCTTTTATCGTTACTGCTGGTTGTTTCAATGCTAATCCATTAATTATAGATTTTCTGTCGTTGGATACAGTAAATACTCTTCTAACATCAATATTAAACTTATAATTATCATTTGTAATATTAGAAAAGAAATTGTTTCTAATACTTTTTTCATCTAGATGCTTGACTTCATCAACATATTTATTAACAACTAATTCTATTTTGTTTAACTTATCTTTATAATTATAAAGCCATTTGATATTCCTATATAACGTATTGATATTCTGTGTTGTAACAAATAAGATATTATCTGAATAATCCAAAATACTATTTATTGCATCTTCATTAAGCTGATTGCAAATATCAATA
Source organism: Thermohalobacteraceae bacterium (assembly GCA_030625765.1). Lineage (GTDB taxonomy): Bacteria > Bacillota > Clostridia > Tissierellales > VENL01 > DAOUQG01. The sequence continues at coordinate 4,871 of DAOUQG010000130.1, forward strand.
ATAACAATATGTGTATTTCTTTTTGAACTACTAAGCAATTGAAACAAAACTTCCTTAGATAATCTAAATTGCCTATCTCTATGCTCTGAAAATACTGTTAAATAGTCATTTATTGCTTCTCCCACTGAGAAGAAGGAATTTAAGTATGTTTGATTCTGCAAAATACTTAAGCAATCTACATACTCCTTATCAAAATGGTAATAAACATCTTTTTTAAAATAATCTGTATCAATTAAAGCTGTTTTTATCTTATTCTTACTTAATATATATGCTAAATTTACAGCTATCGTGGTTGCTCCTGAGTTTTCGAAGCCCATTACAGCTATTACCTTTTTATAATCCTTAGGCATGCTATATACATGTCTAACGACCTCTTTTTTTATAACCTTCTCTTTTGTAATAATCTTTTCCTTAATTTTAGGTTTCTCTGTAATATTCGCACCCACATCCTCGATTTTTTCTAGAATTATCTTATATTTCGTATAAACGATATTGCCCTTGAGCTTATCCTTTAGTTCATTAGGAATTTTAGTTAAAATATACACATTCTCTGCATCACTATATTTCTGAGCAATAGAATTGTATCTCTTAGACAAATCCTCTTCATCAAAAAATGAATAAAGATATTCTATAATAGAATCTATCTGTTCCTTTTTTACCTTATCTACAAAAACTTCTTGATTAGACTTTTCTAGCATTTCAGTTTTTTCTAACCCTAGATAAGATTTCGCTAACTTAGGATGACGTTTATTAACCACTAGATTAACAACATTTTTTGCATCTGCATCATCTTCAAATAATACGCTGTATACCTTAGTAGAATATATACTATTTAAATAATCTTGATCTTTTTTATGCTCATTTGAAATAACAAAAATAACATGAATATCAGGAGACTCTTCTAGTAGTTTATTTAGGAAATCTGCATCTATAGGTAAATATTGCTGTAAATATTCCTGTAAAATTAAAACATCAAAATCATTATCTTTTTTGAGTAAATCTAACACTCCCTTTTTCTTAAATCTCCTTACAATATCTATTGCAATACCTTGATTATTTAATTCAGCAATTAAGTTTTCTAAAAAAATATCCTTTTCTTCATACTGCTTTGCTAAAAGTATTTTCATAATAGTCCCTCCAAAAAAAGAATTGCAAAAACACAAGAAGTATTTCACACTATTAGTATCTATATCAAAAATATTGCATTATTTTCTTTGGTAAGATAATCGTTAAATATCAAGAATACTTATTTTGATTTCAAGAAATCAAAATAAGAAAATGATAACAATATTCTTTCAATTATTGCATTTTTTCTAATGCTTTCTAATATTGACATATATATTTTATATACTCCACTTATCCGATAACTTCATCTACATTATTTGGGATAAACTGTTGGTTTAAATCAGAATCAAATCTATCTGCTGTATATTCTAAATCACCTTCAAATACATTCTTGTCGATTAATTTGTAGCCTTTGATAATTAATTCAGTATGAAATTGCTGTTCTCGTTCTTCAGACATTCTAACCGATTCTGCCTTGTCAATCGAGTTATTAAATGCATTATAGTTTGTTTGAAAATGAAAGTTTTCTATATGATCATTATTATTCATATGACTAACTATTCTTTCATTTCCAAAGCTTTGAGAAAATAAAACATTCTTAAATAATACTCCTGCTCCTGATAATGAGGTGAACCCCAAGGCTTCAAGTTTCCCACCACCTATACCAAGCATGTTTCTAAACATTCCTCTGACAGGAATGATGCAGGCTATCATAATTATTGTTAAAAAACTACCCATTCCTGCAAAATATAGCTTAATCACAGCAAAAAATAATCCTGCATCAAAAAATGGAATAAATAAAAAAGAAACTACTTCCCTTACCCAAATTAAAAAAGTTTTCTTTAAATTTTCTGCATTGATAAACATAGAAAAAACTGGGAAATAAATGTATAAATATATTAAAACCAAATTTCTATATGCATAAGTTATTACAAACCACAGTGTTATTACTGCACCTGCAAAATACATAATAGAATTGTGAAAATCACCCACTGTCGATTGAACTTCTTGAATTTTATAAATTGCTTCAATATCAAATGCTTTATTACCTACTATTATATTTCCTAGCCCATTAGGAATATAAGTTACTAGAAGATTTGCAGCAGCTAATATCTTTGGCATCAAGAACAATAGAATTATTGAAATAGTATAATTGAACAGCTTATTTTTAGCACTTAACCTGCGCCTAGGTGTAGGTTTTAGCATAAAGCTCAACCCAATAGCCATTAAAATAGGCACTAAAGCAAAAACGATAACCGATCTAAAAAAATCATATAATAATGTTGCTGTTCTTCCATAATAATTATCATCAGCAAAGCTAAACCTAAGCTTGTTTTCAACTTCTTTCATTATTACTTCATTAGAGCTTCCTTGTACGTGTGATTTTTCGTAATTCGGAACTATAGATGTAGTCTTATTAAAAATAATTCCATCCAAGCTAATCCCATTTACATGGTATACATAAAACAATTCATCTGAAATACTTAAAAGAATCGCTTCTATTTTTTCCTTTGGAAAGTCGCTAGTGTTATTTTCATTGCTCTCAGTAATATTAGCTCCTTTATCTGCATTTAATGAAACAGGAAATAAAACAATTATAAAAATTAAAATAGCTATAACTATTTTATAAAGACTATTTAGCATGATTTTTCCCCCTTCATACCTCCCCTTTCTTCTTTTCTTAACGCATCTAGCTTAGTTCTATTTGTGTCCATTATAGGTCTTTCGATATCAAGATAATCAGTTTTGATAAATATTTTGTTGTTCCTATTCCTAACTAAAAACATTCCCGTTTCTTTAAAGGAAATAATCTTATTAGCTTCCGAATCTGTAATTCTTAGTATCTCTTGAACCTCATCTATCAATGTCGGATCTTGAAGTCCTATTATTTTAGTCTCAGCATTCGTAATTATAGATTTTGTATCTTCATACTTTTTAAAGGTTGTAATTTCCTGAGTTGATGTAATCACAGCACCATTTTTCTTCCTAATTCTCGCATACATATCAACTAATAAATCCTTCGCTTCAGGGTAAATCTCATTTTTAATTATTAAGTGAACCTCATCTAAAACAGCTATTATCTGCTCTGCTTTTATTGGGTTTTCACTATTTTTCTTAACATAATCCTCCCACATTTTCATAAGACATATTACCTGAGAAATTGCTCTTTCGTCAGCATTCATTTTATGAATATCTAGATTTATATATGGTACACTTGTATCAAAGCTTAGATAATTCCCTTCAGCATCCTGAGATTGACCATCAAAATAAGGACATGTTCCCTTATTAGTCCAATCTTCCATAACCATGACTAAATAATCATAATGCTGTTTATATGTATCATTACTATTGACTAAAGCCTCATCACAAATTCTTTTATACCAGCTACTGATTGTAGGCATTTCTTTTCTTATTTTCCCACTCGTTAATTTCCCTTTTTCAATAATCGAACCTGTAGTATATAAGCTCTCAGGATATCCATTCAAAATTTCTAAATCTTCGTATTCCTTACTAACTGCTTTTCTGATAATTTGCTTCGTAATTTCATTAACAATAGAATTTGAT
>DAOUQG010000021.1 GCA_030625765.1 Thermohalobacteraceae bacterium
GCACGAAAAACTGTTACTATAGGAACACTTCTTGCTGGAATTGGCTCAATAATGTTTAGTATAGGTCAAACTATTGCAATAGGGTATATAGGAAGGCTTATCGTAGGGCTAGGGGTGTCGGTAGTGTTTATATCAATATTAAAAGTTCAATCGCAGTGGTTCAAAGAAGATGAGTTTGGTAGAATGTCAGGGCTTACATCCTTTATAGGAAATGGAGGAGCACTGCTTGCACAATATCCTCTAGTTTTATTGGTTTCATATTTGGGCTGGAGAATTTCATTTGCATCTATAGGAATTGTAACAATAGCAATTTCAGGTTTAGCTTATATGATAGTAAGGAACAAACCAGAAGATATTGGTCTTGACTCTATTTCTCATGTAACAGAGAAGGAAAAAATAAGCATAGGCAAGAGTATTAAGAAAGTTTTTTCAAACCCAAGAACATGGCCAGGCTTCTTTGCATTTGGTGGTATGTTCGGTTCTCAAATAGCTTTTATGGGAACATGGGGCGTGCCATATATGATGAATGTATATGGTATCTCAAAAGGAAAAGCATCAACCTTTACTATGGTTTTAACTATTGGATTTATGATAGGAAGTCTTGTTGTTGGAACTATTTCAGACAAAATAGGCAAAAGAAAATCTCCATTTTTAGGGTTTTCAACAGCATATTTGTTTACATGGGTAATTCTATTGTTCATAATGTCAGGAAGCATGCCTTTTGGTGCTCTTTATATACTATTATTTATTATGGGATTTGCTTGTTCAGGATTTGTACTTTCGTGGGCTTGCTCGAAAGAAGTAAATCCACCAAATTATGCAGGGGTATCTACAGGGACGGTAAATATGGGGGGATTCTTGTTTGCAGCAATTATTCAGCCTTTAATTGGTTATATTCTTGATAAAAATTGGACTGGTAAAATGATCGAAGGTGTGAAGGTATATTCAATTCACTCATATAATAAAGCATTTTTAGTTTGCTTAATATGTGCCGCTGGTGCTGTAATAAGTATTTGGTTTATTAAAGAAACAAATTGTAAAAACATATATAGCAGTTAGTTGTTTTAGTTTATAATAAGATATCAGTTGAATAATAAATACGCAAATTGTATAATATTGATTAGAGACTCGAAATAAGACTATCAAAATTTCTAAAGGGGGTTTTTTAATGCTTTTTATTAAGAACGGGAAAATATATACTATGGCAGGGGAAATTATTGAAAATGGTAGTATTTTAATTGAAGATGGAAAAATTAAAGAGATTGGCAAAGATATAGTTGCTCCATTGGATGCAGAAGTTATTGATGCAGAAGGTAAGATGGTTACTCCTGGGTTTATAGATTCACATTGTCATCTAGGTATGTGGGAGAGTAGCATTGGTTTTGAAGGAAGTGATGGAAATGAGGCTGTTGATCCAGTAACACCACATTTAAGAGGAATAGATGGTATTAATCCAATGGATGAGACATTTGAGGAAGCCTACAAAGGAGGAGTAACAACTGCTGTTACAGGTCCAGGAAGCGCAAATGTAATTGGAGGGCAATTTGCTGCAATCAAAACGTATGGTAAAAGAATAGATGACATGATTATAAAAGCTCCAATAGCAATGAAAATAGCATTTGGAGAGAATCCAAAAAGAGTATACAATGCACTGCATAAATCTCCTATGACAAGAATGGCAACAGCTGCTATACTTAGAGAAACTTTATTTAAAGCTAAAGAATATGTAAATAAGCTTGAGGCTGCTAAGGAAGACGAATCTAAAAAGCCTGCCTTTGATATGAAAATGGAAGCTATGGCAATGGTTATAAGAAAAGAAATTCCATTAAAAGCACATGCACATAGAGCTGATGATATATTTACTGCTTTAAGGATAGCTAAAGAATTTGATTTAGACATTACTTTAGATCATTGTACAGAAGGACATCTTATTGCTGATTATCTAGTAAAAGAGGGAAAATGTGCAATTGTAGGACCATCATTTGGAGATAAATCTAAATTTGAATTAAAGAATCTAACCTTTGAAACTCCTTCTGTTTTAAATAAAGCGGGAGTAAAAGTTGCGATTATAACAGATTCACCTGTAGTACCACTAAATTATTTATCATTATGTGCTGGATTAGCTGTAAAATCTGGGATGGATCAAATGGAAGCTTTAAAGGCAATAACAATAAATGCAGCTGAAATAGTAGGATTAGCAGAAAGAATAGGTAGCTTAGAAGTTGGAAAGGACGCTGATATTGTTATATTTGATGGCCATCCTTTAGAGGATATTGGATGTGAGACTGCTGTTACTATTATAGATGGTAAAGTAGTATATAAAAAGTAAGAGACATTAATCTGAGTATTAATCAAAAAACTTATATTGACAAAATAATAAATATGGAACATAATATAGTTGAAAATAAAATATAATTTAGTCTTCGGGGTAGGGTGAAATTCCCAACCGGCGGTATAGTCCGCGAGCTGCAGAGCAGCTGACTTGGTGAAATTCCAAGACCGACAGTAAAGTCTGGATGGGAGAAGATTTGTGTGAACTATTGACTAGAGTATAGTGTGATATATTTTGTCATAATACATATGAACCCCTAGAAGATCAATCTTTGAGGGGGTTTTTTATTTTTCTTCAAAATCCCATCAAAAAAATTTTAAAGTGGTTTTTATAATTTAAATTGGGAGGAATTAAAATTCTAGTATTAAAAGAAAAAATGTCAACTAAAGTATTAACAAAAATTTCAATATTATCAGTTATTGCATTCATAATAATGATTTTAGAATTTCCATTGGGCTTTTTTCCAGAGTTTTTAAAAATTGATTTTAGTGATGTTCCAGCTTTGATTGGTGCATTTGCAATGGGACCTATTGCAGGTGTAATAATAGAATTTATCAAGAACATACTTCACATTGTGATCAGAGGAACTGCAACTGCAGGAATAGGTGAATTAGCAAATTTTGTTGTTGGTGGTACTTTTGTTTTTATAGCAGGCATAATTTATTCAAAAAATAAGACCTTTAAAAATGCTCTAATAGGTATGATTACTGGTACTATTATAATGTCGGTAATTGCTGGTATATTTAATTATTTATTGTTCATACCACTTTATGCAGTATACTACGGTCTTCCACTTGAAGAATATATAAAAATAGCAGTAGAAATGGCACAAAAGGCAAATAGTTTTGTTGTCGATTATAAAACATTTATTCTAATCTCAATTGTGCCTTTTAATATTATTAAAGGTATTATAATTTCAATAATCACACTAGTATTTTATAAACGAATTTCGAAATTACTTCATTAATAGAATTTCATCCTAGACGCTATGGAAATAACTTTTGCATAGCGTTTTTTTATTTTTTTGACATAACTCAATAGTATAAGGTATTGTACATGAAGACTATTATGGATATAATATCATTATGATTGCTCGAATAGAAAGGATGAAAGTATGCTTAGAATAATAACTAATTCTCCAGATGAGACAAAGGCTTTTGGATATAGGATAGGGAAAATACTTGCAGTTGGCGACATATTATGTTTGGTAGGAGATTTAGGTGCTGGAAAAACAACACTGACACAATCAATTGCAAGAGGATTAGATGTTGATGATTATGTAACTAGTCCAACGTTTACATTGATAAATGAATATGAAGGAAGATTTCCTGTCTATCATTTTGATGTATATAGAATAAATGATATTGAAGAAATGTATGATTTGGGTTATGAGGAATACTTTGGGTTAAAAGGTGTAACAATAATCGAATGGGCAAATATGATAGAAGAAATTTTACCAAAAGAAAGATTAAACATAGAAATAAAAAGAGGAAATGAAATGGATAAAAGAGAAATAATATTTAGTGGATACGGTAAGAGATACGAAGAAATTGTTGAGGAGTTGAGTAAAAAGTGATAGTACTTGCGATAGATACATCTAGCATAGTAGCTACTTGTGCAATTATGGATGATGAAAAATTAATAGGAGAATATATTTTAAATCATAAAAGAACCCATTCTCAAAAGATTATGCCAATAGTTAAAGAGATATTATCGAGCTGTGAGCTTAAGTCAGAGGATATAGATATATATGCAGTTGCTAAGGGACCAGGCTCATTTACAGGACTTAGGATAGGGGTAGCTACAATTAAAAGCTTAGCACATGTAAATAACAAGCCAGTGGTTGGTATATCGACACTAGAAGCACTTGCTTTCAATGTACCATATAGCGAAGGAATAGTAGTACCTATGATGGATGCTAGAAGAGATAGAGTTTATACAGGAATATATAAATGGGAAAATGGTGCACTTTATGTTATAGAAGAGCCGATGGCTATAGAGATTGATAAGCTGGTAGATATGCTTTTAGAAAGAAATGAAAAGATAGTATTTAATGGGGATGGAGTATTAGTTTATAAGGATAACATTTTACAGCAGTTAGAAAATAGAGCTTTGTTTGCGCCATTATCAGCAAATATGGCTAGGGCATCTTCTGTTGCAGAATTAGCATTAGCTAGAGCTAAAGCTGGGAAGGTTGATAGTTACATGGATTTATTACCTGATTACATGAGGGAATCGCAAGCACAAAGGGAGTATAACAAAAAAATGAAATTATGTGGTGAAAATGATGAATGATAATGTTACTATAAGAGATATGATAGAAGCTGATGTTGACGAGGTTTTAGAAATAGAAAGCAAATCCTTTTCAACACCTTGGACTAAGGATGCATTTATTAAGGAAATTACTAATAATAGGCTTGCAAAATATATAGTAGCTGTAAAAGAAGGTGAAATTGTTGGTTATGGTGGGATGTGGCTTATAATTGATGAAGGACATATAACTAACATAGCTGTTTATCCTGCAAACAGGGGACAAGGAATAGGACATCATTTAGTGAAGAAGTTAATCAATATATGTAAAGAAAGAGATATGAGAGCAGTGACTTTAGAGGTAAGAGAGTCAAACTATGTAGCTCAATCATTATATAGGAAGCACGGTTTTGAAGAAGAAGGAATTAGGCCAGGATATTATAGTGATACTAAAGAAGATGCTATAATAATGTGGAAGCACATATAAGTTTTTTATATCAAAAAAAATTTGCATAGGAGGTATTTTAATGCATAAAGAGTGTTTAGGACATGAACCGTTAAATTGGAAGGATAGAGTTAAGTATATTTTTCTAAAACCTAATAAAGCTTTTGAAGATATTGCACATTTTCCAACGGTGTTATTTCCGTTTTTGACTGTTTTTATAGGTATGTTAATTTTAATAGGAGTAAGATATAATTTATTTAAGGAATATTTAAACATGAATGCTCAGGATATTGCGGGACAAACTGTAAATGCACCTAATGTATTAATAAGTATAGTGGCTTTTTCGTTTCTGCCTGTATCTGTATGGATTATTAAAAGTAGTTTGATACACGGTTTTGTTCCATTGTTTGGTGGAGAAGCTAAATTTAAGCAGATATTTTCAGTGGTTGCATATGCATATTTGCCTGTTCTATTAGGACAAGTTATTATTGCTATTATTTCTTTAGCAACTGGAGAATTTACTGTAATAATATCAGCAGCTGCATTGCTACCCAAGTCTATGGAGGGCGATTTTCTTTTCAGCTTTCTAGCTCAATTTGACATTTTTGTTATTTGGTATCAAATACTTGTTATTATTGGAGCTTCACATGTTTATGATTTAGAGAAAAAACATACCGCAATACCAGTTATAGGTACATGGTTGTCGTGGGTTTTAATAATAAGCAGCTTGCAGATAATTTCAAGTTGGATGATTCAAAATTCAGCGCAATAATATTAATAACGAGATTAGTCTCGTTATTTTTTTATAATTTTTTTTATTTTTTTCAGACAAATGATTATTATTTTCGTAGTATTATTATAGAAGGGAAGAAAGGAGGGGTCATATGAATGAGCAGGACATAGAAATTGTGAATAAATGCTTAAGTGGAGATGGTGATTCATTTGAAAAACTTGTAACTAAATACAAGAAAAAAATATATAACATTGCTTACAGATATACTGGAAATAGTGAAGACGCTTTAGATGTTACACAAGAGGTTTTTATAAAGGCATATAACTCATTAAAGCAATATGACCCAAAGTATAAATTTTCTTCATGGATATTAAAGATAACTACAAATTATTGTCTAGATTTAAAGAAAAAGAAAAAATTAACAACGGTTGAACTAAACATCGATCTAGACAATAATGAAACTTCAACAAGTGCAGAAGACATATATATACATAAAGAAAATAAAGAGTTAATAGCTAATTCAATAAATTCATTGCCAGATGAGTACAAAATACTGATAATTTTATTTCATAATCAAAATCATAGCTATCAAGAAATATCAGAAATGCTACAATTACCTTTAACTAAGGTTAAAAACAGACTTTACAGAGCTAGAAATATGTTAAAGGATGCCTTAAAAAATACTAGAAGGGAGGAGTCAAAATGGACTGCAAAACAGCTTCAATATTAATGATGGAATATATTGATGGTGAAATCAAAGAGCTAGATAAAATTGAGTTATTTAAGCATCTAGAAAGCTGTAAAGATTGCAATGAAGCGTTTTTATTGTTATCTGAAAGTATTGACATGATAGAAAGCATGGACGAAATAGAACCTCCTGAAAATATTGAAACCTTAGTAATGAGTTCGATTGATGTGACAAAATATAACGTTAAAGTAAGAATAAAAAAATCTATTATTATATCTTCTATATTAGTTGTGTTTATGATTTTAGGAGGATATTTGTTTAATATTATTTTAAATAATTCACTATCTTTAAAAGAGCTGTTAATTGTAAACATAGTTAAACTAGTGAATTTTACAGTGCTTACACTACCGAATATTTTAGCTTTTATAGAACAAAACTTAGCTTTAGTACTAAGTGGAACATTCATAATATTATCAGGATTATTTGCATCAACATTGTTTATTGCTGTAGCAGAAGTTTATTTATTCAAAAAATTTAAATTTAATTTTAGGAGGAGTTAATTTGATGAAAGGGTTAAAATTAGTTTCAGCATTATTAATTATATTTATATTAATTAGCGGAGTAGTATTTGCAGCAGAGGAAGTAATAAGAGGTGATAAGCTGTATATTTTTAGAGATTTGAAGATTGATGATAATACTATGTATTATGGAAATGTTATTGCAATTTTTTCAAATGTAGAAGTAGATGGCATGGTAAATGGTAACATTATTTCGATATTCGATTCAGTAAACATAAATGGTGCTATAGATGGAAATGTTGTTACAGTGTTTGGAAGAGTATATATGGGTGAAAACTCTAGTATATCTCAAAATAAAGTTCAAGTTCTAGGAGGAAGAGCTAGCAGACCATCAAGTGCAATTATAAGAGGAGAAGAGGTAAACGTAAATATATTTGACAGCGAATTATCTGGGCTAGCGATATTTATCTTAATTATACTAATATTAGTTGTATTTAAGAACATTATTGGCTTTATATTTTCAGCTATACTTGTAGCAGTAATACCTGAAAGAATGGAGAAAATTACTCACGAAACAACTCAAAGAATAGGTAGAAGATTTGGGATAGGTATCTTAGGTATAGTAATTTTTTATACGTCATCTGCTATATTATCAATTATTGTTATCGGCGCACCTTTAACAATAGTATTAGGCTTGGCATATTCCATACTTGGATTAGGTGGAAATACTGCAGTTAAGCTGGCGATAGGTAGAAAATTTGATAAGCAGAATAAATGGTCTAATATGACTTGCTTGATTGTAGGTAGTTTAATATACATTCTTGTAGATGCTACATTAATATTGAAACCAATACTTTATTTTGCAAAGATAGTTGGTATGGGTGCGATAATAGATACTCAAATAGGAACTATGAGTTATTGGAATGAAACCAAGTTTAAATATGATAAAGATGCTCCAGTATATACTGTAGTAAATGATAATGAAAATATTAAAAATGATGAAAATACAAAGGATACCACAAAAGATTCTAATGATAAAATAAACCTTGAAAAATAAGAAAGCCTAATACCGTATATAAGGAGGATGTTAAAAATGAGAAAAATATTAGCTTTGACATTAATGATTGCCATACTTGGACTTACAGGCTGTGTTATAGACCTTAATGATGGACTGAATATTAGTGTAGATGATCAAAATATTAGCATAGATATAAATTCTGGTGAAGCAATGGAAATAGGTAAAATGAACACTTATAAAAGCGAATTTGATTTTGAAGGGCAGGAAAAATTAGACGTAAAAATAGATTTAAATGCAGTTGATATTGATATAAGGAAAAATGATGATAAGCTGTTTAAAGGAGTAGTTACATCAAATATTAAAAATTATGACCCAATGATAGAATTAGATGAAGATACCTTGTATATAAAACAAAAATCTAGTTTTAGGTCATTAAGGAAAATAAATAATGATTGGGATATTGAGATTACAGATAAAATCCCAGTAACACTTGATATTAATTTAAACGCGTCAAAAAATGATTTTGACTTAACTGGATTGAAGATTGAAGAGATAGAAATGTTTCTAAATGCTACTGATACAGAAGTGCAATTTGATAAAAAAAATGAAGCTGATTTAAGTAATATTTCGTTAGATGTAAATGCAGGTGATGTAGAAATAGTTGGACTAGATTATGCTGCACCACAAGAGATTGAGGTAAAAGTTAATGCTGGAAATGTAACATTAGAATTTGGCAATAACATTAGTAGAAACATTGAAATAACATTACAAGGCAACGCTGCTAAAACTACAATAGATTTACCTGATAATGTTGGTATATCAATTGATAAAAGAACTAATCTGGCTAACTTAGATATTAATAACGCTTTATTTGAGAAAGATGATGATATATATAAGAGTGAAAATTATGAAACAGCTGAGTATAAAGTGGATATAACAATAAGAGGTTCGCTTTATGATGTAGAGATTGAATAAACAAGATAATAATAAATGAGATGTCAGACTGTGTGTAGCTCTCAAAGCTTAGTGCAGAAGACCTAAAAGAAATTTCAAAAAATATTTTTGAACAGGAATATCCTGGCGAAAAATATGAATAGATTTAAGGATAGAAACTTTGAATTTTCAAAGTTTCTATCCTTTTTTTATGATGTATAAATTACATTTAGAGAAATGGAATAAATATAACACAAACTTAATACAATTATAATACATTTTGACAAAACATGAGCAGTTGGGTACGGTTCTTTTTGACTCATTTCAAAATTGACAACAAAATCGTTCCTTAAGACACAGGAGGTGTTAAATTGAGAAATAGAAATAAGATATTGTTAGCAGTTATAGTTTTAATTATGTTGACGATTTTAATGATACCTGATATAGGATTCTCAAATACATTTTCACAAGAACAAAACTCACAAACACAGGATATAGTCATTAAAAGTGATACCAAAATAAATGACGATGTTTTTGAAGTAACTAGATACTTTAAAAATGAAGGAATTATTGTGGGCGATTTATTTATTATGGCAAGAAAAGTATATAATCATGGTATAGTAAAAGGTGACATATTAGGGATGAGTATTTATACATATATAAGTGGAAAAATCAAAGGTAATGTAAGAGTATTTACCAAAAAACTATGTATTACTGATGAGGTATATAAAAATGTTACTGCTTTAACTAGAGAATTAGTTTTAGATGAAGCTGGAGTAGTAGATGGAAGTATTACTGTATTTGGAAATACAGTTCAGATAGATGGGTTGTTATGCTCGGACATCCGCGGAAAAATTGACACGCTTGTAATCACAGGAGAAATAAAGGGTGATGTAAATATTGAGGTGGAAAATATTATTTTCGGTAAGAATGGTAAGATAAATGGTAATTTAAACTATAAAAATAAAACCGAAATAACAATGCCAAGATCACATGTACATGGAGAAATAAATTACATTAAAAAAGATTCTTTATTTAATAACTTAAATATAAAACAGAAAATAAAAATAATACTAACTATAAAACAAACAATTGATTTTTATAGACTTCTCTCTAAATGCATATAATTTTTCTAGGATGAAATAATATTATTATATTAATAAAAACAGTGTTAGGAGGTAGGCATATGCAAAATATAAATAAAGAACAATTAATGAAAATAGCGAATAATTGTAGTGCGTATAATTTTGAACAAGATGCATCATTGAGATCTGAAGCGCAAATATTAGGAGAAACAACTAAAAGCTGTGAGAACTGTATACACTATACTAAGGATCACAGATGTGACATAGACTTAATAGATGAGATACTATCAAGTATGGCTATGGATTTAGAAGACGATTATTAATAAAAATACTAATAATAAAATATATCTTAAAGGAATCCTAAAATTAAACGGATTCCTTTTATTATTGCTATTACAAAAACTCATTTGTAGGAGGATTATTAAGAATCTTCTTTATTTCTTTTGGTTTGTCCTTAAGCACCTTCAATAATGCAATGTCACCATAGGTTACTTCATTTTGAATTCCATCTGACATTATATTTGCTTGAGAAAGCTTGTTATAAAAGCTATTATTATGCTTAACCATATTTTTCACCTCTGAAGGTATATTTACCTCTACAATTATTATTTATTTAATGATAATATATATGTTAGTAAAATTTTGAAAAAATTGATTTAAGGATTGTATATTGTGATAAATCAAAATATTTTTTGGGTTCTGTCTTTATAAATAGGCTATAATATAAATATATTTTAAAATTATCTAAAATAAATGCTGTCAAAAGTGGTACTAAGGATTTGAGAATTACCTTCGCTGTTCAGATATACAGCACTTATTATGATTAAATTCAAGGAAATAAGTGCTGTATATGATTCACGACTAAAAAAGATACTAACTGATCAATACAAAATCAAAGATTTTGGTTGCCTGATGAGGATACTAAGTGATTCACTATAAATCAAAGATTTATGTTCACTACTTATACTTATGAGGTAATTATTCAAATCCAAGTGTGTTGTGTTTTCATAACATTTTGTGTTTGAGCGTGCGAAAACATGTTGGTTAATCTGAAATTAAAATTATTAGAAGAATATAATATTTTTCATAAAATAAATTGGAGGTTAGATATGCAAATGGAAAAAGATATAGTAGTGTTAGCTATAGAAACTTCATGTGATGAAACTTCTGTTGCAGTAGTAAAAAATGGTCGTGAAGTTTTATCAAATGTGATTGCATCACAAATAGACATACATAAGAAATTTGGTGGAGTTGTTCCAGAGGTTGCATCTAGAAAGCATATAGAAAATATAAATCAGATTATTCAGAATGCATTAGATGAAGCAAAGCTTACTTTTGACGATATAGATGTCATTGGTGTAACATATGGTCCTGGTCTTGTAGGAGCATTGCTTGTTGGAATTTCTGCTGCGAAAGCTTTGGCATTTGGAAAGGATTTACCACTTGTTGGAGTAAACCATATAGAAGGACATGTATACGCAAATTTTATAGAATATGAGGATTTAGAGCCTCCTTTTATTTCATTGATAGTATCTGGTGGACATACCCATCTAGTTTATATTAAGGATTATGGTGAATATGAAATCCTAGGAAGAACTAGGGATGATGCAGCTGGAGAAGCATTTGACAAGGTTGCTAGGGCACTTGAATTAGGTTATCCTGGGGGACCAATAATAGATGAATTAGCAAAAAAAGGCAATAAAGATGCTATTAATTTCCCTAGAGTATATCTAGAGGAAGGAAGTTTTGATTTTAGCTTTAGTGGACTAAAATCAGCTGTCTTAAATTATTTGAATAGTTCAAAACAAAAAGGTATCGAAATAGTTAATGAAGATGTTGCTGCAAGCTTTCAGCAGTCAGTTATAGAGGTTTTAGTGAATAAGACTATAGCAGCTGCAAAGAAGAGAAATATTGAAACTATAGCTATAGCTGGGGGAGTAGCAGCAAATGAAGGATTGAGAAGCCTTATGAAATACGTATGTGAAAAAGAAGGTTTGATTTTAAAGTATCCATCTAAAATATTATGTACAGACAATGCAGCTATGATAGGGTCAGTTGCATATTACAATTATATTAATGGAAAAATAGCAGATTTAGACTTAAATGGCGTACCAAATTTAAAGCTTAGTTAAGACAATGATATTTATCTATAAATATTATGTATATTACATTATGTAAAATAATACATCAATTTTTTACATAGTTTTTGCACAATTTATATAGCAAGTTGTCCACAAAATTTGATTTTTAAAATCATAGTTTTTGTGGATAATGTGGAAAAAATACTAAAGCACACTGATATATTCAAAGAATTATGTGGATAAAGTTGTGGATTGTGTGTATATATTGTTAATTGTTTGGGGAAAATAAGATTTTTATACAGTATTTCTGCATATACTGTGGATAATTTTTATTCTTATATTGTTGACATAATTTGATAAAATGAGGAGAAAAGAGATGAAAATTGCACGAAAAGACATGATTCTTCATACAGTTCAAAATCATAATATTTTACCTATAACATCTGCATGTAATACAGCATGTATATTTTGCAGTCATAAGTTTAATCCATCTAACTTAGATATTTATAAGCTGCCAAAGTTAAGCTTGAATGATATAGAAGATATGGTTAGTTTTTTAAACCCTAGAAAGAAAATAGTAATAGGTGAATCTGCAACAAGAATAATAGAGGGAGAGCCATTTATTAGACAAGATATATTAGATATTTTAAAAATTATTCGTAGTTCATTTAAAAATGAAACTATTGAGATTACTACTAATGGAACAGGACTTAATAAGGAAATAGTAGAGCAATTAAAATTATTCGAGCCAATTCAGCTTAATATTTCACTAAATTCATCTAGCGAATATGGTAGGAGTCATCTTCAAGGAGATAAGCAGCCTAGAAGGGTCTTAGAAGGAATAAAATTATTGAATAAATACAATATGGAATACAATGGAAGCATAGTTGCAATGCCAATGGTAGTAGGCTATGATGATATCTATAAAACTATTTCTTTTTTAGATGATAATAATTGTAAAACTATTAGGATATTCATACCTGGATTTGCTGAATCAAGCTTAATAAAATTTGATTTTTATAAATTAAGAGAGGAACTAAATGATTTTATTAATGATATTAAGTTTGATATCAGTTC
This sequence comes from Thermohalobacteraceae bacterium, assembly GCA_030625765.1. Lineage (GTDB taxonomy): Bacteria > Bacillota > Clostridia > Tissierellales > VENL01 > DAOUQG01. Next base: position 13,161 of record DAOUQG010000021.1, read on the forward strand.
ACCAATATTATTAGAACCACCAACAATTACACAATTGGAGCCAATAGTAGAAGGAATAATAAAGGATAGCCCAGCACACAAATATGGTATAAAGACAGATGATATAATTTACGAAGTAAATGGCATGAAGACTTCTACTAGAGTTGATTGCTTTGATCATATATTTAAGTTAAAAGATCCTGATTTAAAAATAAGAAGAGGAGAAAAAGAGTTTAATATTACTTTATACAAAGACAAAAACTCATCTCCAGGCTTTGTAATGCTTTATGATATTTTAACAGAAATTAAGGAAAGAATTATTAAAACAATAGAAAGAAATAGAGCTAAAACACCTCTGGTTCTCGTATCTGAGCTTGGAGAAGATATAATGAAAATGCTGTTACATGAAGAAATTAAAGCAGAAAAGTTAAGAATTGAAGTAGTTCAAAATTATTTTTTTGGAGGCACTATCAAATCAGCGGGACTATTATTAGTGGATGACTTTGTTAAAACAATCGAGGAAGTAAAAAAGGACTTCATGATGGATTTAATAATAATTCCATCTAAGCCCTTTGATTTTAAAGGTAGAGATTTAAAAGGTGTTAGCTGTTATGATATAGAAGAAAAAGTTAATGTTAGAACAGAAATAATATAATCTGAGAAAAATTAATAAAATATATTCCATGAAAATTTGAAGAAAATCAAGCTTCAATATTTTGAAAAAAGTCTAACGTTCCCATGCAGACTTCCTGTCAAATCTACGACTTTTTTCAAAATCTTTTAGCAGATTTTCTAAATCAAATTTTTAAAAGTCATCTATTTCATTTAATTTTTTTCTTGGTAGTTAGAGTTTTCAGTTAACATGACCCATTTATCAAACATCTCTTCTAGTTTCTTTTTTAGTGTATTATTTTCACTATGGATTTCTTTACTTTTTTCAGGGTCTGAATATATTTCAGGCTGACACATTAATTCTTCTAATTCTGTGATTTTTTCTTCTGTTTCAGATATTTTTATTTCAAGCTCTTCGATTTCTTTTTTTCTTGCTTTCTCTTGCTTTTTCTTTTCTTTTTCTTTTTTTCTAATTGCTTTAAGCTCAGTTTTCGTTATAACAGGCTCGTTTTCATCCTCATCATAAAGAAGCTCATTCTTTTTCTCTATATAATAATTATAATTACCTAAATATTCAGAGATACCATCATTAGAAAATTCTAGAATTTTATTTGCAACTTTATTTAAGAAATACCTGTCATGAGATATTATGAACAAGGTTCCATCATAATTTACAAGAGCATCCTCTAAAACTTCTTTTGAATCAATATCAAGGTGATTTGTTGGCTCATCCATTAACAATAAGTTTGCCTTTGAAAGCATTAGCTTGAGTAGAGCTATTCTACTCTTTTCTCCTCCACTTAAATCTCCAATTTCCTTGAATATATCATCTCCTAAAAATAAGAACTGAGCTAAATAAGTTCTTATCTGCTGATGGTCTAGCTGAGGATTTTCATCCCATATTTCATCAACTATAGTGTTTTCAGGATTTAAATTAGCCTGCTCCTGTTCATAGTATGCTATGTTTACATGATGACCAATTTCAAAGTTTCCTTCATAATCAGTTATCTTATTCATTAATATTTTAAATAGTGTAGATTTACCAATACCATTAGGACCTATAAGTGCTGTACGTTCTCCTTTAAATATTTTCAAGTCTAAGTTATCAAACAATTGGAAATCACCAAAGCATTTTTTTAGGTTTTCAACCTTTAGTACATCATTACCGCTCTTAACTTTAGGTTCAAATCTTATCTTTGCTTTTTTATCTAAAGAAATTGGTTTATCCATTTTCTTCATCTTATCAAGCATTTTCTGTCTACTTTGAGCCTGCCTAATATATCTTTTCCCACCATAAGACATAAATCTACTGATAATTTCTTTTTGTCTATCAATTTCCTTTTGCTGCGCTTCAAATTTCTTTGCCTGTAATTCCCGTTCTTTTTTCCTCTTTATCATAAAGGTTGTATAATTACCATTATATGTTTTTAAACTCATATTTTCCAGATAAAATATTTTTTCAATTACAGCATCTAAGAAATATCTGTCATGAGAGATTAATAATACAGAACCTTTATATTCTTTGATATATTTTTCAAGCCAGTTTATAGCTTGAATATCCAAATGATTAGTAGGCTCGTCCAATAATAAAATATCTGGCTTCTGCAAAAGTAACTTTGCCAAAGCTACTCTTGATTTTTGTCCTCCACTGAGCTGATATACAGGTTGTTCAAATTGGTCTTCACTGAAGCCCAATCCTTTTAAAATACCTCTTATTTCACTTTTGTATCCATAACCATTTTGATTAGTAAATTCATCTAATAGATGAGAGTATCTATCCATTAATTCTTCAAGTTTATCCGACGAATCTTTATGCCCTTCTTCACTTATTGCAGTTTCAAGATTTCTAAGTTCTTTTTCCATATCTATTAAATATTGAAAGATTTGCATAGCTTCTTCAAAAATAGTATTTTTACTCTCAATCTGAGTGTCTTGCCTAAGATGACCTATTTTATATCCCTTTGCGATATATATTTCGCCTGAATCTCTTGATAATTTATCGGATATAATATTGAACAATGTTGATTTTCCAGTTCCATTTAAACCAATTAGACCTATTTTTTCTCCAGCTTGAATAGTAAAATTTATATTATCAAGTATTTGATCGATACCAAAGCTTTTAGTTACATTGCTACAAGATAGGACTATCATTCCTTTATCCTCCTTCATTTTGTACATAGTTCTATTTTAGCAGAAAATATGAATTAATGAAACTACATATCAAGTGGACGGTTATCTTGATATATTCTGCCGAACATGGTAAAATAATGAAAAAGCGAAAGAGGCAGATTATATGCCAAGAGTGGCTAGAAAAAAAGTGCCACTGGAATATATCACGTAGTAGTAAGAGGAATAAACAGACAGGAAATATTTCATTGCGAAGATGATTATCAAAAATATTTAGAAATATTAGATAAGGTAAAAAATGTGACTTGTTGCGAAATATATGGGTATTGTTTGATGGGAAATCATGCACATTTACTGATAAAAGAAACTAAAGAGAATATAAGTCAAATAATGGAAAGAATTGGAACAAGATATTCTTGGTGGTATAACTGGAAATATGAACGAGTTGGGCATGTCTTTCAGGATAGATTTAAGAGTGAATGTATAGAAGATTATAGTTACCTACTGACAGTTATTAGATATATTCATAATAATCCCGTAAAAGCAAAAATAGTTGATAAATCAGATCAGTACAGATGGAGTAGTAATTTTACATATTGTGGAGGAAAAGAATATCCACAGGGATTAACAAAAATTGAAGTTATTTTGAAATTATTATCAGAGGATAAGAAAGCTGCTATTGAGAAATTTCATGAATTTATGGAACAAGAAAATAATGATAAATGCCTTGAAGATAAAAAACGTACGAGAGTTTGAGATGAAGATGTTAAGGAAGCAATTTTGAAACTTTTAAATGGAGAGCCAATTAATACATTGCATCAAATGGGGAAAGTAGAAAGAAATAGCATATTACATAATGCTAAATAAATTGCAGGAAGCAGTATAAGACAAATTACAAGGGTAACGAATAAAGGATACAACATCATAATAAGGGTATAATATATCAATGGAATCGCTCCCTTGATATATTATATGTTATTTAGGAGGATAAAATGAAAAGGATAATTTTAATAGTTTCTATTATATTTACAATATTATTTAATATATCATGCAGAAATCATTCAATAGAAATAAGTGAATATGATCAAAATCAACTTGATGCTGACAATTCTGATTTGGTCGATGAAATAAAACAAAATGAAGACGAAGATGAAGTAGAATTAGTTTCTGTTGAAAAAGAAGAAAAAATAATACTAGACAATTTATGTACTCTAGCATTACAATACATAGAAAATGCTGAAAATGATGAGGAGTTTGAAAAAAAGTTGCATGACAGTAATATAATTATTGATAAATGGGGTATAAGATTTACAAAAGATTATGAAGGCAAAGTATTGTATGATATTGGAATAGGTGAAAAAATAGACTATGTATTGAAACAACTTGGACAACCTACTTTAAGAGATACACGTGAGGGGTTAATAATGTATAACTATGAAAGTTTGAATTTGTTATTTTATGGAACTGAAGAAGTTAAAGAAATTGCAATAGTAAAATCAAATAGACTAAGTAACCGTGAAGTTTTTGATGCTCATATGAATAAAATTAAACTAGAAGGTATACTTCAAAATTCCACTTCTATAGCAGAAAATGGAGAGATAAAAGCTGTTATTTCTTTTGATGACTTATGGAATCAAATCACACTATATATTATTGGTCCAATTGATGAGATAAAGCAAGTATATACTAGTGAAACACTAGATAATTTGTTGTGGATTGATAGCAAGCATCTTCTCTTTTCTAAATATGGTAATCCATTTATATATGATATAGATACTGACCAAGTTGATAAGGTACAGTTTGTGGATGCAGGTGATTGTTATAATTATGGTATTAAAGAAATATTAGAAAAGGGAGAAAACTTTCTTATATTTAGAACCGATGAAGGTATAGTATTAAAGATTTTTTATATTTATAAGAATGATGGCATAGAATTTACAACCACAAATCCTGAAAACCAAAAAGGTAGTTATTATAATGATGTTAAGGATGTTTGCTTTTCTAACATGCATGCTGGTGCTATTGCAGCATCTGATGAGCACTATATTTACTATAATTATGTTTCATATGGAGATTTAGCACATCCAGGATTAAGAGTTGAAGAGTATAACAATCAATATAATGATAATGAACAGATTCAAAATAATATTTACTATATGGATGAGGAAGAATATGCATCTTATATTCAAGTGAATGGAGATAATATTTATTATCGATCAGATTGGGTGTCTATTACAATTAATGAGGATAATCCAGATAATTACTTGGATTGGATATTTTACCCTGAAACTGGATTAATTTGTACAAATAGGGATGGAAGTAATAGGCAACTACTTTATGAAGGTGAAGTTAGATATGTAAATACAGTAGATGAAATGGTGTATTTTTTAGATGAAAATGGTAAAATCATTTCAATAGATAAACAAGGAGAAATTAGAGAAGTGTATAGGGGAAGATGCTCAACATTGTATGTTGAAAATACTATTGCCTATTTCAATGAAGATGATAAATTATATAAAATGAATCTTGATAATAAGTCAATAGAATGTATTATCTCAACCTATTGTAGATATCCAGTTATTATTGATAAAGTAGTTTATTATATTAATAAGAATGGAGATTTAGTTAAATATGATACATTTTCTCATGATTATATTCAAATTATTGCTAGTGTGAAATTCTTTTCAGTGTATGGAGATATAATTTACTATATTAATCAAGGTGATGATGGTACAATCAGATTATTGGGTTTACATTCTATGATAGAAAGAATTATTTATGAAGGAGTACATGTAGAAAAATTAACAGTAGTGGGAGATTATATTTTCTTTTCAGATAGCTTTAGAGAAGGTTATATGAGTATAAGAAATGATGGTACAGAGTATACAACTTATTGTGCATATTAGGGTAGCTTTATATTAGCAAGTTATGAGAAGAAATGATAAAAAAGTTTATAGTAGTTATTATTATCACTATTGTTATGACTCTATAGATGAAGAGTGATTGCACAGATTCTATAGTAATGGTAAATGAAGAAAAGCTAGACAAAGCAGTAGATGTTTTAAGCAAAGCAGGATATGTAGCAGGAGAGTATGATTCTTGCTAGAGTATTTAAAGAACCCTAGGATATGTCTTAGGGTTTTTATTGTTAGAAGTATTGATGAGGGTATTGTTATTTGATTACCTTAATTAGTGTTTAAATAACCTCTTTTCCTGCAATTTTTAAAGCATCAGCTTTTTTGACACATAAAACCTAGAGTAAATATTTTTCATATGAGTTTTTATAGTATTTGAGCTTAAATCTAAGATATGAGCTATACCCAGTTTGCTGGACACATAGAAAAGTATGTATACATAGGTGATGTACTTGAGACTGAAAAATATATTACAAGAGTTGAATTCGCAGTACTTCTTGTAAAGTCGTTAGGTATACAAAAGGAAATTGGACAGCTGACATTTGACGACGTCCTTAATACAGAGGTATAATTTTAATTACTTTTACGAATCATAAACAAATGAAAGATGTTTCTGTATTTTGTTAAATGTATTTAAATATCAAAAATTACAGTTTTGTTATTTTGAGTAAATTGACATTAAAATAACAAGATGATATAATAATTCTGTTAGCTTATATAACATTTATTTTGCGAATAAGTGAGGGATGGATATATGAAGAAGAGAGATAACGTATCTATGGCTGTCGTAAGAAGGTTGCCAAAATATTATAGATATTTAAATGAGTTATTAATTAAGGATGTAAGTAAGATTTCTTCTCAAGAATTAAGTAAATTGACTGGTTTTACAGCATCACAGATTAGACAAGATCTAAATAATTTTGGTGGTTTTGGGCAACAGGGATATGGCTACAATGTAAGTGAATTGCATGACCAATTAAGTAAAATCTTAGGTCTTGGCAAACAACATAAATCAGTAATAGTTGGTGCAGGAAATTTAGGTCAAGCTATTGGAAATTACGGAGGATTACATGAAGCACATTTAAAGCTACTTGCTTTTTTTGATAAAAGTCCAAAAATGATAGG
>DAOUQG010000201.1 GCA_030625765.1 Thermohalobacteraceae bacterium
TTTTCATAAATAATTAAGCTTACACTACAAATTTCCCCAAAATTGTCTTTATCACTATCCTCAATAATCTCAATTGAGATGTCTCCAACATTATATTTGGTTTTATTCTTTACTAAATTAATTATTTCTTTTTTTAATGAATCTTTATATAACTCAATAACCTGTTTTTTTTGAACCTCTGAATAATCTTCTTCATAGTCTTCTCTAACATTACCTGATTCAAAAATATTAGAAAAAACCTCCCTCTCTATGTTAATATCTTCTGTGAGTAGATTTATGAATGGATTTATTATAACTATGATTACAAGTAAACCTATTATCATGTTAATATATCTTTTCATATTGCTACTTGGTAAAATAATTTCTAGGAAGGATATGAAAATTACTAAAACTACAATATTTGTAACCCATCCATCTAAGAATTTAACCATAATAATCACCTACCTTAACATCATTGTAAGATTTCCAGCTCCAATTATTATTGTAATTGCAATAAAAAACATTATTCCGACAGCTGAAACTATACTCAATATGTAAATAAGAGATGTGCTTATCTCATGTAAGCAATCAACAATCTTATTACTTGAAATAGGCTCTATTATAGCTCCAGTTACTTTAAAAATAAATAGTATAGATGTTATTTTTATGATAGGCATGATACAAATAATAAAAAGAGCTATAAGCCCTATTACCCCTATTGCATTTTTAAGCAGCATAGAACACCCAACCACTGTATCCATAGCATCAGATAGAAACTTACCAATTATAGGTATGAATTTATCTACAGCAAATTTAGCTGTCTTAATTGTTATGCCATCCACCTTAGCTGCTGTAACTCCTTGAATTGAAATTATTCCAATAAAAATAGTTAAAGTAATACCTAGTAAGGCCATTGAAATTTGTCTTAATAAACCTGATAATTTGCTTATTTGTATCTGGTATGATATTTTACTAATAATGCCTATTATTGCTGATAAAAATATTAATGGTAATAACATATCCTTCATTAGTGTACTAATAACGCTAATAGCTCCTAGTATTAATGGTTGAAATAATGCAGATGATGCAAATCCTCCCATAGCTAGAAGTAAGGTAATTAAAGTAGGTAATAAAGCCTGAATAAAAATAACCATATCATTTATTGCATCTCTAGCTATATTTACAGCGATTATAAATGCGTTTATTGAAATAGATATTAAAACCAAATAGCATACATAAAAAGCAAGTTGTCCAACAGTATCCTTCTCAAAAGCACTTTGTAGATTAGTTAGAACAGCACATATGACAGATAAAATCAATAATTTAATTAGTAGTGTGGAATTTGCAATAACTTCTTTAAAAATTATCTTTAATATTCCATTCAACACCTCTTTACCGTTAATTACTTCTTTTCCTTTTATAAGTGATACTAGCATATCTCTGAAATTTATTTTAGGTAAGTATTCATGAGATTCTTGATTAATTTTATGAATTAGACTCTCTAATTCATTTATTTTCAGGTTGTCCATTTGATTTTTAATTATTTCATCTTTACTAAAATTGTTTTTTTTATTATCATCTTGAGAGCAGATTGCTATATTAGGTAAAAAAACAATTATTAAAACAATTATTAAGATTTTTTTTAGCATATACATCACACCTTATGGCATTATTCTAATAATTAAATCTAATAAGCTTAATAAAATTGGCATTGATATAACCATTATTAACACTTTGCCACCTAGTTCTATTTTAGAAGCGATAGCATTTTCTCCAGCATCTCTAGATACCTGAGCAGCAAATTCTGCTATATATGCAATCCCTATTATCTTTAATATTGTTGAAAAATATATAAAATCCATGTCTACTTTTTCTGCAAGACTGCTTAAGACCTTAATAACATAATCTAATTTTGTGACAACAAATAAGAAAATTATTAGTCCAGTTACTATACTTATTTGAATGGCAATTTCTTCTCTATACTGTTTTAATATAACTGCTAATATAGTAGCTATTAACCCGACACCAGCAATTTGTAGTATTTCCATATCATTCACCCTAACTAATATAGCTGAAAAATAGTTTTTACACTATCGAAGAGCTTACTTATCATATTGATTACCATCATTAGAATTACTACTACACCTGCAAGAGTAACCATTGTTGCAAATTCCTCTTTTTCTGACCTAGCCAAAACCTGATTTAATACTACAACCAAGATACCTATTCCTGCAATCTTAAAAATCATATCAACATTCATAGTACTTCTCCTTTCTAAATTAGTAGGATTACTAGGGCAAATCCACTAAGTATTCCAAGGCTTTTGTACATTTTTTCATTTTTCTTTTTCTTCTCTTCTGCTTCTATTCGCGACCTGTCTAATTGAGTTAATATTGCTTTAAAATGTTTTTGTTGATCAATCCTATCTGATTTTCCTAAAACCTTTCCTAATGATAATAATATTTCAATATCTTCATCTTCTAAGCATAGATTGTTTTTCGATTTACTACATGCAAATTGGAAGCTATCATAAATACAATTACTTTTATTAGAAAGTAAATACTCTTTGATGTCTTTAAAAAAATACGAAACATTTTTATTTCCTTTTTTATAAACATTTTCAAATGCTTCTGGCAAATGTGTTGCAGTAAACATTATCTCTGTCTCTAAAAGCTGCAAACAATTTCTCATATATATTAAGTTACGTAATCTTTTAGAATACTTGTCTCCATATAAGCATCCAATAAGACTAGAAGAGGCTATTATAATTAGACTTCCTATGATTTTTAATATAAGCATAATTGTTACCATCATCCTCTCTTATTGAATTAAAAGAAGAACCATTTAGAATCTTTGATATTGTTCCTACTCCTTTAGAGTTATCTAAAATAAAAATTCTTTCAAATATTTTTTCATTAATAATTTGCTTAAGATTTGGCTTAGATTTTAAATCATTGACATTTTCACCATGAACTGTTGCAATAATCTTAACTCCTGCTTTCAAAGCTTCATGAAGAGCTTTTACATCCTTTTCATCTCCTAGCTCATCAGTTGCGATGACATGAGGAGACATTGACCGAATAAGAAGAATCATTCCGTCATATTTTTTACATCCATCTAATATATCAGTTCTTATACCAATATTGTTTTGTGGTTGTCCATTAAATACAGATGCAATTTCTGACCTTTCATCGACAAGGCCTATCTTTATTCCACTGAAGTTATACTCTTCAATTCCATTACTTAAATTTCTTATCACGTCTCTAAGTAATGTAGTTTTACCACATTGTGGAGGAGAAACTATCAGAGTATGATATATTGTATTTGGTTTTTTTATTATGTATTTCATTATTTCATTAGATACTCCAATTTTTTCTCTAGCTATTCTTACATTCAATGATGAAATATTCTTTATTGTTTCAAGTCCATTTTTTCCATAGATAACCTTTCCTGATACTCCAACCCTGTGACCTCCTTTAATTGTTAGAAAACCATTTTTTAATTCCTCTTCAATAGCGTATATTGAGTAATTGCATATTATTTGAAATGATTTTAATACATTCAAGTCAGTTGCTATGTAAGGATTTATATTATATATAGAGATATCTCCATCTTTATTTATAAAAAAGTCACTGCCTTTCATACATATCATCAATGGTTTCCCTGCTCTTATACGAATTTCTTCTATCTCATGCTTTATATCATCTGGTACTTTTACAAGAACATCTGTAAGCATTGGATCTAAATAATTTAAAACATTATTAAAAATACTTACATCAATATCAGAATATTTTTTTATGAAATTTTTATTTTTTGGTTTCTCCATAACATGTCCCTCCTTTATATATAACTATTTCTATAAGGATGATAATATGCTATATAAATAAAAAAAAGGCTATGAAAAAACATGCCTTTTCTTGTACTACTTATTTATTTTTTTACATCAATCACTTTTTGAAAGTTTGTCTTAAACCTGTTTCTGTCCTATCAATTATTCTCTTTATATTTATTTTATGCTTATAGACGCTTATTACAGTAATTAACAATGATATAACTATACAGCTAATACTATACTTAAAAAATATTGTACTAATTAAAAAAGAAAGAAGCAAACCAAAAGTGCCAAGTGCAATATAATCAGAAACAATGGTAATAACTACTATAGCTAAAACGCCAATTATTGCTATTCTTATATCAATTACAATTAGCATTCCTACTAACGATGCTGTGCCCTTTCCGCCTTTGAATTTCATGAAAAATGGAAAATCATGTCCTAATATTACGAATAGTCCATTTAAATACATTAAAAAATATAAATAATCCTTAGCAACATAGTCTATAAATAAATACTTGATTATTAATATTGAAATAATTGGTTTGAAAATATCTATAAGACCGACTAATAGACCATATCTCCATCCCAACACTATAGTAGTATTTGATGCGCCTGCATTTCCACTTCCATGCTGTCTAATATCAACTTTTTTAAATATTTTCCCAATAAAATATGAAGATTGAAAACATCCAAAAAAATATCCTAAAATTATACATATAAGTATCTCTCTCATAAGTCCCCCATTAATCATTTTTTTATATTATACACTATTCGACACTTCTTTTAAAGCTACACGGATATGGATAATTCTAAAAAACAAGAGCATTATCTATGTAAAATCATTTACTGTGAAGATTGCAAAGATGCTTGTCTTAGCTTTTCACTCTATGAGTTTGATTCTAAGAAAAATTTGAAAGAGAATTCTAAATTCAACTATGTAATCGATGTTAAGTATGATCTTGTAAAAAGATTTTTTACTGAAACTTCTATGGGATAATAAAATTTTAAAATTAGAAGTGGACAAGGGGTTATGATATTGATATTCTCCCCTTGTCCACTCCTATTGACTTTTACTAGCTGTTCTTGTCCATTCTTCTAAAATAGGGTCACTCCAAACCGTCCTGTTGCTTTCTCCTATTTGAAATATGTATATATCCGGATAAGAACGGATATATACAAAATAGTAAGTATAGTAAAAATTATAAACTGTCTTAAATTCTTTTTTATTTTTATAAGTGTCTCATCTTGAATATCTTCATTGCTCTCAAATATCCAGCTTTGTTTAATATAATTCCCTACAGCATGTGCCTTTATTTTCTTCCATAAATCAGGATACCTCTTCTTTATATATTTTGCTGCCCTACGCATTTCAATTGCTTGAATTACAAGATATATAATTACAATATTAAACGGAAATGCTATTAACCTTAATATTATATTGCCTTGTTCTGTTGCAATACACCATGCAGAAAAAGCAAGATAACAAATCCATATTAAAATGTATTTTATCAGATTTGAATTATAATTTTTGTCAGTATTGCAAGAATTCTTTTTTTTATTTAACAATTTAATATCCTCCAATTGCAGACTGGACTAGGAACTGGACT
>DAOUQG010000096.1 GCA_030625765.1 Thermohalobacteraceae bacterium
AAGTCTCTCCCTTTTTTATATTAAAAGTTACATCATCTACAGCTGTTAAATACTGACGTTTATTCTTAAAAAAGCTACTGCCAATCTCAAAATATTTTTTTAGCCCCTGCACCTGTAATAACGAATTATTTTCAGCCAATATTAACACATCCTTTTCTAAAACCTTCAACAGTTGGTGCATTCTCGTGTAATAACCAACAAGCTGAGCTATTAGATTCGTCCACTTTAAACATTGGTGGAGCTTCTTCTGTACATACTTGCATTACGTGAGGACATCTAGGAGAAAATGGACATCCAGTTGGAGGTGATAGTAAATCTGGTGGCGACCCTTGAATAGGAATCAATCTCGCTTTTTCATCGCTGTCCATTCTAGGAACAGATTTTAACAACCCTCGAGTATATGGATGCTGAGGATTATAAAATATATCATCAACTGTCCCCTTTTCCATCATCATACCTCCATACATAACAACGATATCTGAACAAATCTCAGCAATAACACCAAGATCATGTGTAATCAATATAATTGATGTTCCTAGTTCACCAGCAAGACGCTTCATAATATCTAAAATCTGTGCTTGTATTGTAACATCTAGTGCTGTTGTAGGCTCATCAGCTATTAATAGCTTTGGATTACAAGATAGAGCAGTAGCAATCATAGCTCTTTGTCTCATTCCCCCTGAAAATTGATGAGGATATGCATTGATTCTTTTTTCCGCTTCTGGAATACCAACCATATTAAGCATCCTAATAGCAATTTCTAAAGCGTCTTTATGACTTGTTTTTTGATGTCGTCTAATAACTTCAATCATTTGATTCTTTATACTTATAACTGGGTTAAGAGATGTCATTGGGTCTTGAAAAATCATAGCAATTTCATTCCCACGAATATTTGACATTTTTCTATCTGATAAATTTGTTAAGTTTTTATTATCGAAAATTATTTCACCTGATTTTATTTTTCCAGGATGCTCAATAAGCTTCATAATAGACAAAGCAGTAACACTTTTCCCACTACCTGATTCTCCAACTATTCCTAGTACATCTCCTTTTTTTACATTAAAGTCCACTCCTCTAACGGCTTGAACCTCTCCCATATGAGTAAAAAATGAAGTCTTTAAATTTTTAACCTCTAATATGTTATCCTTTATCATTTTCATATCGCATCCTATCCTTTCCTCAATCTTGGGTCTAGAGCATCCCTTAATCCATCCCCTACGAAATTAAATGCCAGCATAGTAAACGCAATTGATAATGCTGGGAAGAACAACTTGTGAGGATAGGTTGTCAATCCTTGAAGAGCATTATTAGCTAACGTTCCCCATGAAGCCTGAGGTGCTGATACTCCTAATCCTATAAAACTTAAGAAGGATTCTGTAAATACTGCTGCAGGAATCATCATAGCCATAGATACAATAATTGGTCCCATTGCATTTGGAATCAAATGCCTAGCTATAATTTTGAACTTTGATACACCAATTGTCCTTGCAGCCAACACAAATTCTTGTTCTTTTAAGGATAGCATTTGACCTCTTACTAATCTAGCCATTCCAACCCAGTATACACTACTTAGAGCTATAACTATATTTAGTAAACCTCCTCCTCTGAACCATACCATCAATAAAATTACATATAGTACCAAAGGAACAGAATTGATAATATCTACAATTCTCATCATAATATTATCTACTCTACCGCCTTCATAGCCAGCGATACTACCATAAATAACTCCGATAAACAAGTTAACACATGTGGCGATAAAAGCTACTAATAATGAAATTCTAGCTCCATACATAACTCGAGTTAATATGTCACGACCTAACTCATCTGTACCAAAGGGAAAAAGCTTGTTTAATTTACTTCCATAAGGCTCTGTAAATACTTGTCCCTTGTATTCAATTGTAAAATCATAATCATATCCTTGTTTTGTTGGTAATAAATTATATGAGAAATCTAGTTTTATTTCTTCATCACCTGAATTATAGTAATAAATCTTATTTATGATATCTTTTTTACGCTTATTAAGCTCTAAACGCTCAACTAACATTCCATTCTTAGTAACTTTGAACATGTTGTAGTCTTTTGATACATGTAAGTATAAATTTTCATCAACTTTAAAAAGCTCTAGCACTGGTGGTAAATTTCTATACTCATTAACCTGATCAGAATAAGAAAAAGCTGTAAAAGTAGGCCCAATAACACCGAAACCGATTATAAAAACTATTATAATCAAACCAACCATAGACAGTTTATTTTGTTTAAGTCTTCTCCATGCATCTTGCCAGTATGTGAGACTAGGTCTAGTACTTTCGGCATCTTCAATTTTGGTTTCTATAAAAACAAATTTTTCTTCACTCATATTGTTATTCACCCTTTCCTAGCTTGATACGTGGGTCTATAAAACCATATGCTATATCTACAAGTAAAATCATAATCATGTAGAATACTGCATAGAAAACTGTAATCCCCATGATTGTTGTATAGTCACGATTACCAACACTTTCAACAAAATAACGTCCTATCCCTGGAACAGCAAAAATGCTTTCTACAACAAAAGAGCCTGTCAATATTGCAGCTACCATAGGTCCAACATAAGTAACAACAGGAATTAACGCATTTTTAACTGCATGTTTTCCTATTACAGAAAGCTCTCTAATCCCATTAGCTCGTGCAGTTCTAATATAATCCTGTCTTAATACTTCTAACATGCTGGAACGAGTCAATCTAGTTACAAATGACAATGAATATCCAGCCAAAGCAATTACTGGTCCAATATAACTTAATGGCGTTTTTAAACCGAAACTAGGCAACCAACCAAGCTGTCCTGCAAAGAAGTATATAATCAAGGTTGCAATAACAAAATTAGGAACTGTTATACCCAGAGTTGCCATAAACATTACGAAATAATCTAATTTCTTATTTTGTTTTAATGCAGAAATAACTCCTATAGGAATACCTAAAATAACAATAAGTAATGAGGCTAAAAGTCCAATTTTCGCTGAAGCAGGAAACCCAGTGCCAATCAAATCATTAACAGATGTTCCTATCTTAGAATAAGAAGGTCCTAGATCAAATGTTACTAATCCCTTCATATAATTTAGATACTGAATATATAATGGGTCATCAAGATTGTATTTCTTATTTAAGGACTCTATTATTTCATCTGGTACTGGTCTTTCTCTAGTGAAAGGACCTCCTGGTATAGAATGCATCATTGCAAAGGTTAAGGTAGTAATTAGAATAATTGTGATTATTATTGAGACTATACGTTTCAATAAAAAAGATTTCATAAAATTCCCCTTTCTCTATATATATCTCTTGCTTCTTAATTTTATTACTGTAGTGATTTTACCCTCCCCCTTCAAAATTAAATTTTAGAAAATTTGCTTATCATATAATCTTAAACCTTTTTCTTAACAATCATTTTAAGAAGCTAGTATGAATGCTTGAAATTATTAAAAGTAAAATGGAGAGCGGTTTTCACTATGAAGTCAAACCAATACACTTATGAATCCCATCATGCTGTTAAATATAACTAAGTCGCAGCTTGTTTTACATATTATGATTATTTAAGCAGCTCTATACCTATATATTATAGTCCAAATATTCAGAAATTTCAAATTTGTATGAATATTTAGTTATTAAACAGGGTAAACTAAAAGTTTATGTCCTATGTTTTAAGAAATTGTAACATTTTTATTAATAAAAAGCAACAAGTTTTGTTTTTAATTTATATAGCTGAAAAAGCCACGAAGTTACAAAAAAACTCCCTGGCATTATGTTCTTCTTTATCTTTTTTTTTAATGTTCTTTCATACCTACTACACAACTTCTAACATCTTCATCACACTGATTATTTTCTAATTTTCTTAGTTAAATCTCACTTTTTCCTCTACATTTTTTAATGCTAAGCTTTGATATCATTAATATTATTCTATTTTGTAATGTAATATATATTGTTTATATATCCAAACTATCTAATCAAATTTTTAACACTAGATTTTTATCCACTTAGAGCTCTAACCATATAACTTATTAAGTTTGATAATGCCAATAAGAATGGGGTTATCTCACGCTTAAGAATGCAAGATAACCCCAAATATAATAATATTACTTCCCCTTCTTCTGTTCTATTAACTTTTCTTTTAGCTCTTCTATTGTCAAGCCTAAACTTTCTGCCTTAGCTTTAAATGCTTCATATTCTACTTTCTTATCCTCAATAATTTTTGCTTTTAATTCTTCTAATGTCATACCTAAGCTTTTCGCCTTGGCTTCAAATGCATCTAAATCATACTCTTCTTTTGTAAAGGTATATTTTTCAGTGTTAAAATTAGTTGATATGCTTGCATATACGGTACTACTAATAGCAACAATAATCGCTATTGCTAAAATTAAAAGCTTCTTCAAAATATCACCTTCCTACTTATATTTCTTCGCCCTTTATTGATATTTATATTATATAAAAATATGATTTTAGTTTATAAAATGTTATATATCTATTTTAGCAGATTTGCCATTAAGCCAATAAGACAATTTAAAGTAAAGAAGACTTAATATGAAACACACCCAAAAGTCAGATTTTGTGTCTAACTTTTGGGGTGCACTTCAAAAAAGTCTTTTCTTGATTAATGTATATGTTTGTTTTATTGTCATAAAAGTATCTTCTTATATAATTTATCAAAAGCAATCTCAATATTGTTTTTTTCTCTTTCACTCATTTATCTTTAAACTAAATATATCTTCAACCGTTACCTCTAACGCTTTAGCCAATCTTAATGCTAATATCAAAGATGGATTATACTTATTTTGTTCAAGGGCAATAATTGTTTGCCTTGTACAACCTACTTGATCGGCTAGATCCTGTTGTGTTAGATCTAGCCTACTTCGTCTAATCTGTTTAAGTCGATTATTTAAATCAAACTGTTCACCCATAATTAGTATCCTTGCTTTCTATACAATAAAAGTGAACTAACACCTACTGATAGATTAGCTACAACAACGGTACTGTAGGCAATTAGCCATACCCATCCTATGGGCATAAAACCATCTGTTTCATATTTAGTATACAGAAATATGCTTAAAATAAATATATAGAGAACTAATATTACAAAACCTACACTCATCGCTTCAGATTGAATTACCCTGTCTCTTTCATCTCTTCTAAATCCCCATTTCTTTGATTTCTCATACATCCTGAGACCAAAATCTAAGGTATAGCCTAAGAGAAATAATAATGCTAAAAGAATCGTTTTTATTCTATTATCTCCCCATTGCTCAATCGTCCCTAGTAAAGAAAAGATGATAAGAACACCTATTGCAACTATGCTCCATGATACAACTTGAATGATATTAATTTTCATTAATTTACTCATATTAATCACCTCAATTAGATTGTAATATATTTTTTACATTTTGTCAAATTCTTATTACATTTTTACAATGTGCATAGTTTTCAATCCTCTTTACAACCCAGCATAAAAAACCGACATTTTCATGTCGGTTCTCTAGTAAATTCTAAGTGAAATGATAATTATTTATTTTCGTAGCAATAAATCATACGCGAATTATTTTATGTAACATTCAATAAACTCTTTAACCCTTGAATTATTTCTTTTGATATATTCAGTTGGGGCTTTTTCAACAGATAGAGCATAATTAAGAAAGTTTACTCTTCGTGCAGTCATTAATAATTTCTGATTAAATTCAGAAAAACAAGGTAATTCAAGAATAGTAGAATATCCGCTAAAAAACGCTTTTTTGACTTCATTATAATTAAATTTTGTATTGTACCTTACCATTATAACTAACACTAAGTGAACTTGTTTGATGCAGAAACTAAGTGACTTACTCAAAATCAAAGATTTTGGTAATCTACTTATAGCTAAAGCTAAACATCGATGCGTAGGTAGGAGATTCTACTCTCACCTAAGTAAGGAAAGTTGTAACACCGACTTATAGAAGTAAGTGCTAATGATTTTAGATAAATAGGTCAAACGAACAATGATACGTCCGTTTGACTAAAGAAGCTTGACAACAGATAATATGATCTTTTATAAGCTAGACCTAAAATCGGTACTATTATTTAGTAATATGTCCTACAACGAATTCTTGAATACCCATGTATCCTGCAGCTACTTCGTATTTTGCGAAAGCTACGACAATGTTGCCATCTTTATTGATATAAAAACTATGGTTTTCATCAATTGGTTTGTAATCGTAGAATTTGGTATCGTATACTTCATCAGGTTTTTTCTCCATACGAGCTTCCATTTCACCCACAATTTTTTCTGTAGCTATTTGGGCAAAATTATCACCTAAAAGATCTTTAAGTGTCAATTGTGCACCTGTTTCAAGGTCAAATGAATAGTAGAAGTTTTCATTATAAGCAGATGCCAACGTTTGATATTTATAAATCTCAAAAGACAACAGCTTATTATCTGAATATCTCGTTTTGTAATCAACAGTGGTTTCAATTTTTCTATATTCTGACTCTTTTCCACCAGTTTCCAAAAAAGCTTTTTTATATTCATCATCTAATTTTGCCTGTTCAGCTATTACAGCATTAACTTTTTCTTCAATAATAGCATTTATTTTATCTTGTACTGAAGTGTTGGAGTCGAATTCAACAGCAGGAGTATTGACACTACCCTTTGATGTTTCATTTTCAAAGGTATAATTTCTAAACGTTACCAACCGTGCGAATCCCTGAACGCCAGGAATGTCATAAAGTGCCTGTGCAAAAGAGATGCTGGAATTTGCAGCAATAGTAACACTTATCGCCAATGAAGCAGCTATTGTGCCTACAACTTTTAGAACTTTTTTTGTTTTTTGCATATAAATCACCTTCCTATTTCTTTTTTGTAGAATTGCTTCTCGCAATACATCATCAAGTTTTGGAGAAACCTCTAAATGTTCATAGAGTTTGTTTAAATCGTTTAATTTTTTATTCATTTTTAATGCCTCCTATCATTTCTTGCAGCTTGGCGATTCCTCTTCTCAAACAAGACTTTATCGTGTTTGGATTTCGCTTTAAAACAGTTGAAATTTCATCTATAGTCATTTGCTTAAAGTATTTTAAAAGGATGACCTCACGATACTTCGGAGCTAATCGATGAACAGCTTCATAAAGATCTAACAGTTCATCTCGATCCTCCATGTCAGTAGGAATGTGTTCCAGTAAATCACTTGCATAGACTATTTTCTTATTTTTTCTTAAAAACTGCTTACATGTATTAATTAAAATACGATAAAACCAAGTTTTCATATACTTAGACTCGCAAAGTGTAGGGAGTGCATTCAGCGCATTGTAGGTTGCTTCACCAATCATGTCTAATGCATTTGCCTCAGTTTTAACATAACTATAGGCAAGTTTATAAAAATCGTTTTTGTGTTTTTCTAGCATGCTAATAAATTGTTCTTCCAGCTGGTTTTTCATAAATGTTTACACAACCTCCTTTGCTCTTACACCTATTAGAGTAAAAAGGGTGCAAAAAAGTTGCATTAATTTTTGGATTTTGTGAAATTGAAGGAATATAGTGTAGGAAATTTATCTAAATAGGAGTATTTTAAAGCTAATATAATATTATTAAGTCACTTAGTTTCTTTATCAATTACATAGCTACTGGATTGGTTCAAATTAAGTAAATTGCCAAAATCTTCGATTTTGTGCAAGTCACTTACACTTAAGTAGATATCCTAAATCTGTGATTTAGTAATAGTCACTTAGTATCTTCATCAGTAAGTGCAATTTCAGATGGGGTGAAAATTCCATCTGAAATAAGTTTCACTTTATTTTCTTTAATAGTCTTTGTTTTTTTGCTTTTACAGAATTTTTATGAATATATTATCGAAGTACTACTAATAAATTGACTTCGCTTTCTACGGATTCACTTCTAAACCTTTTTTAAAAAAGGTGAACTTCTCTTCCATATTTATTATTATGCCAGTCAACATAACTAACTGTAATCCTTTTTATGTTTGTGCCTATTTCGTCTCTTTCTTTCATCAATAAATACACATGGTTATCCATTATGCAATACCTATATAGTAAAACCTTCCCCTTTTCCTTTGCTTTGTGAGTCGCTTGTATAAACTTTTCTTTATCTTCATCATCTATCAACCGTCATGTCAAACGAAACGTCCCTTTGTCACTTTGTCATTCCAGCCTTGATTTGAATTATATTGTCTTTATTCTTGTAGTAGTAATTTTACCTTCAACTTTATTCAGATTTTTAATCTTTAAAGTTGGATTCTTTACGCCGCATTCATTCATAATATCTTCAAGTACTTTGAATTCTTTTCTACTAATAACAACCTCTACTTTGTATCTTCTACCGCCATTATTCCCTCGAGCTAAAAAGTTATTAACCGTATAGCCTTCTTCTCTAAGTTTTTCTGCTATTTTGATCATTTTGTTTTTATTGTTAAAAAAAACATCTACTTCTAAAGTACCTAGGGCAAGACGATCTTCGATTTTATTACCGATGAAAACTCCTAGTGTTTTTCCTAAAGCATATGCAACTACAAAATGAATACCTTTTGAACTAGTCACCTTACCGACTACTGTTGCAAAAATGATAGCATCTATAAATACTAAGATATATACCGGATTCATAATCTTCTTTGCTAGCAATATGCTCTTTAATGTTGCTAAAATATTCGTAAGAGCTGTTACTAAAAATAAGCAGATAACCGTAAATATTATATATTGTGTCATTTAGACACCTCCTTTTAATTCCGAATTGTCCTTTAATATAATTGGACATGTTTATTTGTATATTGTTTCTTCCATGTAAGTATTACATAACAAAAAAAGCTAACATAGCAGTATGTTAGCAAATAATCGATGTTTTCAAAAACTCCATAATTAGGCCTAAAACAATTGAATAGAATATGTAACTTCTATTACTAAGGTGTAATAGCAAATATCCTATGCAAAATTCATGAGGATTAATAATGTGATTATTTATTTTAATAATTCATATTGAAAATTCAAGAATAGAATAAATCTACTTTATTATTAGATATTTTATAAACCTCTAATATGTACTAGGAAGGCATTTACGTTCTTATACACCTTAGAGATAAAATGAAAAGTATCTTCATAGTAATTTTGAAACTAACTATAAGATTATTGCAAAAAATAATTTGACTATACATTAATCAACTTCATCTAACTAACAAATCAACTTTGTAATTATATCATATGTTTAAATCCTTTGCAAATTAAATTTTATCTGATATCTCAATTATTCTTAGAAAGTAGCCTTTGATGCCCCGATGATGAGTATGGGTGTTTGTGAGAATTTTCAAAATTACACTATATATTAATTTCCTAGAACGCTGATTTTGTTTTTAAACTACCTTTTAAAGCTGAAGAAGTCACAAAACAGCTGAAACACTAGTAAAACCAAGAGTTATGACGTTGTAGTCGCACCACCGTCTCCACAAGGGGTGTATATTGCTAATTAATATTTTATTCTTTAGACATCTAATCAGTACATTCTACTTCCTTTAAATCAAGCCAAAGATTATAGATTTCCTTTTTTGTTCCATCTGCCTTTTTCAAAGCTATGCTACTTGTTTCTGGGGAAAAAACACTTCCACCAATTCCTCCTGTGAGATTTATTTCATGTAAAAATAGCCAATTAAGCATTTCAACATCTAAAGCTTGTGTTAATTTCAAAAATCTTACTAAAAAATCTGCTTGTTCTTTTTCAAAACTTTCTGCTTCTATCGATGAAACCCATCCAATTTCAGTGAATGCAACTGGTTTATTTGTATACCCTTTAATTCTTGTATAGTAATCATCAGAAATTTCTTCAGGGTTGTCAAAATGTTTCCATGGATATGTTGTTAATCCAATAATATCAACTCTATTATCAATTATTTTTAATAAATCCCATTGATTATTATCAATCAAATGAGTATACGAAAATACTACGAGGACTTTTGTATTTGGAGAAGCTTCTTTTATTGCTGTATATGCTTCATCAATTAATGTTAAGTAGTTATCCAAATCATCTGGATTAAGATAAAAATAGTCATTTATTTCATTACCTAATGAAAAATATTCTGGTTTAAATTCTTTTGCGATTTTTTCTGCTTCGCTAACCCATAATTTCCTGAATTCTGAATCAGAT
>DAOUQG010000169.1 GCA_030625765.1 Thermohalobacteraceae bacterium
ACGAAGCCATTAAGTCAATTAAAGAAGGGATATTAAAAATGGAAACTGTTACTCAATCAAAATATCTTGCTTTTGCCTATAAAAGTCTAAGTGATATATATTCTGCTACAAACAATTATGAAGAAGCTTTTAAATCCTTAAGAATGTCTAATGCAATAGAAGAAAAGCTGAAAGGTTTACCGTATTAGAATAGCACTCTTTTTCTTAAAAGGACTAAAATTGATTTATCCTGCTTAGATAAAGAAGTATAATATTATTTAAGATGAGTAAATAATTATTATAAAAAATTATGAGGATGATATTTTTGAAAAAATGGATTAAAAGAATACTAACAATCACATTACTACTAATAATATTAACGTCAGGATCAATTCTTTTTATAAACTACAGAATCACAAAACTTGCAAGCAATTACATTGTAACTCCAGAAGAAGTCTCAGAATGTCAAGCTGCACTGGTTTTAGGAGCATTGGTATATCGCAATGGTTACGTCTCTCCTATCCTTGCTGATAGACTTGATGTTGGTATAGACCTATACCGTAATAGAGCTGTTAATAAGCTACTATTAAGCGGCGATCATGGGCAGAAAAGTTATGATGAAGTAAATGCTATGAAAAAATACGTTATTTCAAAAAATATTGATACTGAAGATATTTTTTTAGATCATGCAGGCTTTAATACTTATCAAAGTATATACAGAGCAAAGAGTGTATTTCAAGCAGAAAAGGTGATTATTGTCACACAGAAATACCATCTATATAGGGCAGTTTATATCGCTCGTAAGCTAGGAATAGATGCATATGGAGTATCCTCTGACAAGCATTACTATCCGAAAATACTTGTATATGAGTTTAGAGAAAGCTTAGCACGATGTAAAGACTTCTTTCTTGTGAATTTCCTTAAACCCAAGCCAAAGTATTTAGGAGAGCAAATAGATTTAACTGGCGATGGAAGAGTTACTTTTGACTAGAATTACTTTTGAACTAATCGTGCTTTTTTGAATTAACTAATAATCTATAATGTGTTTGAAAAAAATAACCTTTGCTGTTTTAAAACGGCAAAGGTTTATTTGTTTTGTATCCATACTTTGATGTATCGTTGAATACATGTTATTCTCTCATTTTCAAGAAAGTAGTATCCCACAATCATGATTTTCCTGTGAGGATTTCCTCGAGTTCTCCATATTTCTCATGAGTAATTAGTGCATCTTTTTCAAAATCTTTAAATTTAACAACATATGTCCATCTACTATAGGGTTCTATTCTAGTAATCTTTGATATATTTATAATATATGATCTATGACTCCTAAAAAAAATATCCTTTTCAAGTTTATCTTCTAACTGACCTAAACCTTCTGATGTAGTATATTTACTTTTTGAAGTATGCACCAATGTATTCCTATTCTCTCTTTCAATTAGAATTATATCCTCCTTGTCAACAAAGCTTATTCCTTCCTTATTCCTTATAATAAGTTTATCTACCACTTTTTTATCATTTGCAATATTATCTAAGACTATATTATCACTATCATTGTGTATTTTTTTAATTTTTCTAAGTGTCTTGTAAATTCTATCTATTCTAAAGGGTTTTGTTAAATAATCAAAAGCATACAATTCAAAAGCATCCGGCATAAATTGTTCATGCGCTGTAGCAAATATAATCGAAGCTTTTGGATTAATGTCGATTATTTTTTTAGCACATTCAATCCCATTAATATGAGGCATCTCAATATCAAGAAAAACAACATCCGGGTTGAAATCTTCTACATATTTTATTGCTTCTTCCCCATTTTCTGCTTCGCCAATGAGTTTAAAATCTTCAAGCTTATTAATAATTTTTTTTAGAATTAATCTCATTCCATGATCATCATCAGCTATTAGAACATTTAATGGCAAGATATAATTTTCCTCCTTTCAGAATAAAGAGATTAACTGAATATTTTGCGGTATGGATATTTTTTATAATATCAATATTAGAAAATCCTCTATTTATGTCCGTCTATGATTACTCTCCAAACTATTTGTTTAGTTTTTTTGTTTTATGCGCTTTTAAAGAATTCTTACTTTATTTATCTTTAACCTCTCTAACTATCAACCGTCTACCTTTTACTTTTATAACTTTGACTTTTTTCCCTTTAGATATATACTCTCCATCTGTTATTGCTTCTAGCTTTACCCCATCAAAGTCAACAGAGCCTGATGGTCTTAACATAGTAAGAGAAATACCTTCCTTATTTAAGAAATAATCCATATCTTCACTACCCACTCCGATATACCCTTTTTCTCTTGTCATAGCTGTTGATAGTATAACTCCTTTTGCTACACCACCTTTATTAGCCGAACGTAAAATTATTGTAAGCACTACACCTAATATTAGCAATATGAAGATTATTAATATAAAAGCTTCTAAGATACTATTAGCAGTTAGTATAATTCCTATTAAAAAAAATACTGTGCCAGAAACACCTGGAACTCCAAACCCTGGAACAAACATTTCTACTATTACTAGAATAAATCCTAAGATAAAGCATATACCTGAAATGATATCAATATTATTGATTATAGCAGATAAAATTTCCATACTATTCCTCCTTAATTTTAATTATATTAGAACTTTAAAAATAATCAATACTCTATAATTAATTATACTTCTTTAAGAAAAGTATTGAAACAAATAACAGATAAAACATACATATTACACTTTGAAAAGTCACTGTAGCCTCTCTATTTTTCAAAATGGAATTTTGACAATAAAAATAGTTTTTTCATTACAACTATTAACCTTAACACTTCCACTATAATTATTAACTATTTCCTTTACAATTGCCAGACCCATTCCCTCTCCGTTTTTATTTTTAGTAGTAAACCCTACATCAAAAATCTTGTCTATCATTTTATCTGGTATCATGTCTCCGTTATCAATTACTTTGAAAACATATCCCATTATATCTTCATAAATCTCAATCTGAATTAGTTTATCTGTTTTATTTTGCACAGCATCAATTGCATTATCAATAAGATTGCTTAATACTCTACACATTTCCCATGAAGGAATTATCAAGCTCTCTAAAGGTGAAGATATTTTCAAAACTACCATAATACCCCTGTTCTCACACTCCTGTAGTTTTGCTTGTAGTAATGCGTTTACTGCAACATTTGACGTTCTAAGTATTCTGCTTACTCTATTAATATCCTTATATACTTTCTTAATATAATCACTAGCTTCTATATACTCATCCATTTCAATAAGGCTATGGACTACCTGTAAATGATTTAAAAAATCATGTCTTTGTCCTCTCAGTGTTTTATTAAGTGTCTCTATTTCAAATATAGTTTTTTTCTGCATCTGATATTTTATATTAATGCTGGTTAAAAGGTATATATCTTTAATCGATGTTATACCATTAAAAATAACTACTGCTACTAATATATAAAAAATTAATACCATATTTCCACTAAAATTTATATTTGTTTTGTTAAATATCGAATAACTATACACAATAATAGAAATCAAAATTATGACTTGAATAAAATTTACAAGTATAAGTGTTATCACAGTTTTAGTAATATTCAACTGCTTCCATACTTTTCTTATCATTTTTTCAGCTCCTAAAAAATGTTGCATTTAATATATTTATTCATACTATTATATCAATATGTTATTCAACATGAAGCTAAAAAATCCTCTTAAACAATTAAAGGCTAACTTGTATATACAAAGCTAGCCTTTAATAAATATAGAAACCTATTTAACTTTTTCCACTTTTATACCAGTTTGATGATCATTTAAATCATGCTTTTCTAATTCATTATCTGTAACCTTTTCAACATCTATTGCTAAGGTTTCTTTCATAATATATTCTTTATGGATATTAACAGCTTTAGTTATTTCTTCATCTCCATTAAAGTAAATATTTATATTATCCATCATTTCAAAACCATTATTCTTCCTCATTTGCTGAACCTTAGAAATAAACTCTCTTGCATATCCTTCATTTATTAGGTCTTCATTTAATGTTGTATCTAATATTATAAATTGATTATCCTCCATTGAAACTGTAAAGCCTTCTTTTGCTGATATATTTACAGTAACAATTTCTTTATTGATCTCAAATTTTTCTCCATCTAAATCAATAGCCATACTTTCTCCATTTTCTATCCTTGGAGCAACTACTGAGCCATCTAGCTGACCTAATGCCTTTCCAAATAGCTTTATCTTTGATCCAAGCTTTGGACCTGCTACTCTAAAGTTTGGTTTTAAGCTAAAGTTCATGTACTCATTTAAATCTTTTGTAAATATAACTTCTTTAACATTTAATTCTTCTTTAATTAATGGAACAAGATCAGAAATCAAATCTTCATGTTTACCATCAATTAGTACCTTTTGAATTGGTTGACGAACCTTTATTTGAACAGACTCTCTTGAAGCCCTTCCTAAAGTCACTAATTTTCTTACAAGGTCCATTCTTTCTTCAATTTTCAAATTAACTAGCTTTTCGTCCGCAACTGGATAATAGCTTAAATGAACTGATTCCTCTCCAGTTAAATTTTTGTATATTTCTTCTGATAAATATGGAGCAAATGGTGCTATTAACTGAGAGATTCCTACTAATATTTCATATGTTGTGCTATAAACAGCTTTTTTATCTGCTGTTAATTCTGTAAGCCAGAAACGTCTACGTGAACGTCTAATATACCAGTTAGATAAATCTTCATTAACAAATTCTTGTATTTTTCTAACTGCTTTAGTTAAATCAAATACCTCTAGATCTTCTTCTACAGCTTTAGCTAAACTATTATATTTAGATAGTATCCATTTATCAATTTCAGCCCTATCTTCATAATTTACTGAAAATTCTCTAGGGTCTATTCCATCAGTGTTTGCATATAGTGTAAAGAAATTATATACATTTCTTATTGTTGTGAAGAATTTACTGTTAATTTCTTTTAGACCTTCTTCATCAAATCTAGTTGGTGTCCATGCTGGTGATACATAGAATAGGTACCATCTAAGAACATCAGCACCATATTTATCAAACATTTCAAATGGATCTACTGTATTTCCTCTCGACTTAGACATTTTCTTTCCATCTTTATCTAAAATAAGATCATTAACCAATACTCTTTTATATGCTGATTTTCCAGTTACAAAAGTAGAAATTGCAAGCAATGAGTAGAACCATCCTCTAGTCTGGTCTATACCCTCACAAATAAAGTCTGCTGGAAATAGCTTGTCAAAATTTTCTTTGTTTTCAAATGGATAATGATGTTGTGCAAAAGGCATTGAACCACTATCAAACCAGCAGTCTATTACATCTTTTACTCTCGTCATTGTGCTTCCACATTTTTCACACTTAATATGAACATCATCAACATATGGTCTATGAAGTTCTATGTTTTCATCAATATTTTCTATAGCTCTCTCAGCAAGCTCTTTCCTAGATCCAACACTTTCAAAATGATTACATTCGTCACATACCCATATATTAAGTGGAGTTCCCCAATATCTACTTCTAGATATTGCCCAATCATTTAAGTTTTCAAGCCAGTTACCAAAACGTTTTTCGCCAACATAATCCGGATACCATTCGACACTATTATTGTTTTCAATTAATTTTTCTTTTAGCTTTGTTATCTCTATATACCAGCTTGGTTTTGCATAATATAAAAGTGGAGTATCACATCTCCAGCAGTGCGGATAGTTATGAGCAACTTTTTGTTTTTTAAACAATTTACCTTCTGCATGAAGCCATTTGATAATATCAAGATTAAGTTCTTCATCTATTACAAATCTGCCTTCCCATGGAGTTGTAGTATATTTACCACTTTCATTTACTGGTTGTAATACAGGAAGATTATATCTCTTTCCAGTATTATAGTCATCTTCACCAAATGCTGGAGCCGAATGAACTATACCAGTTCCATCTTCTGTTGTTACGTAATCGGCAACAGTTACATAGAATGCTTTTTCATCAGTTTGCACAAATGGCATCAACTGCTCATATTGAATATATTCTAAATCCTTACCCTTCATTTCTTCTAAAATTTCATAGCCTTCTCCAAGCACTTTCCCAACCAATTGCTTTGCTAAATAATAAATCTCTCCATCTGCCTTAACTTTAACATAAGTTACCTCTGGATTAACAGTAAGACATACATTTGCTGCCAATGTCCATGGAGTTGTTGTCCAAACAAGAAAATATTCATCTGCGTCTTTTCTCTTGAACTTTACAATAACTGTATTGTTTTTTATCTCCTTATATCCTTGTGCTACTTCATGTGAAGCTAATCCAGTACCACATCTTGTGCAATATGGCAATATTTTATGACCTTCAAAAATATATCCTTCTTTATTGAACTTATCTAATATCCACCATACAGATTCTATATAATCATTATCAAGTGTAATATATGGATTATCTAAATCAATCAAATAAGCCATTCTTTTTGTCATTTCTCTAAACATACCCTCATATCTAAAAACTGACTCTCTACAGGCTTGATTAAACTTATCAATTCCATACTCCTCAATATCCTGTTTACTGTTTAAGTTAAGCTCTTTTTCCACACTTATCTCAACTGGTAACCCATGTGTATCCCAACCCG
>DAOUQG010000040.1 GCA_030625765.1 Thermohalobacteraceae bacterium
TTTCCTGTCTCAATTCCAAGTTTTTTACCAGTATTTATATCAACTCCATTATTAAGCGTAATCTCGAGAATCTTAACTAAATTAAAATAACCTGTTAAAATATATGCTTCCTTACCAAATGCTCCTGTTTCTACACAGCCACTAGTACCTCCGCATCTTGCATCTATTATTGATTTTCCTTGATTAAGAAGCTCCTGAACTACTGAATCAGCGTTGAATACAGAAGGCTGACCCCAACCTTTTCTAATCACCTCGCAAGCTTTCTTGACAAATTGATTAGGATTTTTTTTGCTTACTTGAACATTAGAGCTTGGTTGAAGTAATCTCATTTCATCAATTACATCTAATAATAAATATGATACTTCATTTACCCCGTCTGATCCATCGACCTTCAATCCACCAATATTTATATTTGAAAAATCTGTATAAGTTCCACTCTCTTTTAATGTAATTCCTACTTTTGGAGGTGCAGGTTGATTGTTAAATTTTATCCAAAAGCATTCTAATAACTCTTTAGCTTTTTCACGAGTCAAAGTACCAGCCTCAATTTCATTTTTATAAAAAGGATATAAATGCTGGTCTAATCTTCCTGGACAAAAGGAATCCCAAGTATTTAACTCTATAACTACTCCTAAATGTATAAACCAATATGCTTGCAATGCTTCTCTAAAGGTTCTAGGAGCATTAGCAGGAACACGATTGCATATTTCTGCTATTTCATTTAGTTCTTTTTTTCTTTCAGGGTTTTTTTCATTCCTTGCTATTTCTAATGCTTTTTCAGCATGACGTCTCGCAAAAATAATTATTGCATCTGCACAGATATCCATTGCTTTTAACTGCTCCTGCTTATTATATGCTTCTGCATCATTGAGATAATCAATATTTTCTAAGCTCTGCTTAATCTGTTCCTTAAAATCTAGAAACCCTTTAGAGTATATTTTATCATCTGCTACAGTATGTCCAGGAGCCCTTTGTTCCATAAATTCTGTGAAAATTCCCGCACTATAACAATCCTTCCATTCATCTGTCATTTGATCAAATATCATATCTCTTATTGATTTCCCATTCCAATAAGGAATAATTTTTTTTGCTTGAACATTTCTAACCTTATCATCAACTTTAAAAGCTATGTTCTTTCTATCATTTATTATA
This sequence comes from Thermohalobacteraceae bacterium, assembly GCA_030625765.1. GTDB lineage: Bacteria > Bacillota > Clostridia > Tissierellales > VENL01 > DAOUQG01. Next base: position 1,153 of record DAOUQG010000040.1, read on the forward strand.
TTAAAATCTTCAAGTGTATGACAACATAACTCTGGATATGTAGGGGTTGCATGAGGTGCTTCTCCTTTTTCTCCAACTATCAGCTCGTCTTTGTTAATACATATTGCTTTATTTTCCATTAGATGCTTAAATGCCAAAGCTCTAAGTACAGGAATAGAAACCTTGCCAGAATATTTTTCATAGGCTTCGGTCATTAGTTCTGATCTTTCTATAGAGATATATGGATTAGTATTAACACTTTGCGTTCTTAGCATTGAAACTCTTTCATTCATAATTCTTACCCTCCTATTTTTACGCTTAATGCAAATCTATCTAATAAATCCTTTATTTTGATCATGCTTTCTTTTGAAGGACATTCTAAAAAAGATAGCTTATAACCTTTATTTAATCTTTCATATTTGTCCATGCCAGTATTATGATAAGGAAGTATATTAACATCATGTAAATTTAGGCTCTGAATGAACTCACCTATTTTAAGAATGTTTTTCTTATCGTCATTTATACTAGGTATAATAGGAACTCTTATAATTATATTATTATGAACAGTAGAAAGTTTTTCTAGATTTTCAAGGATCAAACCATTTGATACCCCTGTATACTTTCTATGTAAGTTTTTATCAAAATGCTTAATATCATAAAGAAATAAATCTACATAATCAACTATTTTTTCGAAAACATCCCAAGTAACATAACCTGATGTATCTATAGCAGTATGAATACCTTTTTCTTTGCATTTCCTTAATATATCATACAAGAATTCATGTTGTAATAGGGGTTCTCCACCTGAAAATGTTACTCCTCCTCCAGTTTCATCATAAAAAACACTATCTTTTTCAATTTCCTCTAATACTTCATGTATAGTCATACTTTTGCCAATTATTTCTCTTGCCTCTGTAGGACAAACTTCTACACATTTACCACATAATATGCATTGTTTGTTGTCATTTTCATGATTGTGAACATTTTGTTCAACGCCGTTAACATCACATGCATTCTGACAATCCCCACAGTTAATGCATCTATCTTTCCAAAATATCATTTCTTTTTTTGGATTTATGCTTTCTGGATTATGACACCACCAGCATTTCAAATGGCATCCCTTTAAAAAAACAGTCGTTCGTATTCCTGGTCCATCATGGATACTATGTTTTTGAATATTGAAAATTATTCCTTTTTCCAAAACAACCACCTCCGCATCAAAAACGTCGTTCTTCTTTAGTATATCATTAAAAACAAAATTATGATATATGAAACATAAATTACTTCAACATCTACTTGATTATTTAACTAAAATCATTAGCCACTCACTTCTATAAGTGGGTGCTACAATTTCCTCAGCTTAGGTGGAAGTAGAATCTCCTACCTAAGCATCGATGTTTAGATTTAGCTATAAGTAGATTACCAAAATCTTTGATTTTGAGTAAGTCACTTAGTTTCTTCATCAAACGAGTTCGCTTTCGAATTATACTCAATGTTTTCATTGTATAAAAACAACATTAAGTAGGTGGTTATCAATATTGAATCATTGAATTTATAATCATATGTTTTTATCTCAATAATTTTTAACATATGATACAATACCTAAATATGATAAAATTAAACTATCATAAATTATCTTGTAACTCTACAAGAATTGGAGGTGATATTATGTATATGTTACATATGAATATGGATACATTTAAAAAACAGACCAAAAATATTAATACTGTCATAATTCCTATCGGTATGATCGAAGCACATGGTCCTCACTGTCCTTTAGGTACTGATATTCTAATACCAAATAAGTTTTGTGGAATAATAGAAGGAACAATTGGAAACAATGTTATAATTGCCCCGGAAATTAATTATGGACATTCATGGGCTTTATCTGTATATCCTGGTACAATTAACATCTCAACAGAAGCCTTTTCAAAATATGTAGAAGAAGTAGCTCTTGGTTTTATATCAAATGGATTCAAGAATATTATTTTACTAAATGGACATGGTGGAAATATTTCAGCTTTAACACGTGTTTGTGAAGTAATTGCTGATAAAAGCGGAGTAGCAGTTTTAATTAATTGGTGGGTCGATTTCAAGGATGAGATTCTAAAAATCACAGATGGTCAAGGACATGCTGGCGAAGATGAAACTTCTACTGTACTAGCTATAGACGAAGCCCTAGTTGACATGACAAAAGCTACTTCAAATGAAGTAACCCCTAAAGGTAAAATCTACTTTAAGGACTTTGGGAAAATAATATATAAAGACGGTCTTTCTGGAGACGCAACTAAAGCTACTAAAGAAAAAGGAGAAAAGATTTATGAAGCTGTTTCAGCGAAGATAATTGAGTTAATTAGAAACGTGCAGAATAATAAATATTACTAGAATTTTTGATTAACGAAAAACCCATCTACTTAAGTAGATGGGTTAAAATAGTTCGTACATTCTTACTATTATTTTTTCTTTGCATCTTCACTCTTTGTAATAATTTCATAAGTAAATGGAACAGCCTGTTTGTTGCCTACAGGAGCAGCATACCATACTACCATATAGTTTTTGCCACCACTGAAGAAATCTCTTAACTCTATAGCATCACTTTCAGTTATATTCATTGGGTCGATATTTAATACTCTGTAGTTCTGCTTATTATTACCTTCACCTAATGACTTTTCGTTAATAAATGTTATAGCATATTCAACACATGTTCCAGTTATCTCATCAATGTTTTTGAAATCTACTGTTGAGCTACAATCATTATAATAACCGATTTCTGGTATTTCTATGTTGTCAATAAACCAACCTGGATCATTATAAGCCCAATCAGTCATATAATTGAAGTTGATTAAAACTTTATTACCAACATATGGAGACAAATCAAATGATTCTTTCATCCAATTTTCATAATAACCAGTAAAGCCAGGAAGATTATCTTTTATTGCAGGATAGCCTTGTGGAACTATATCACTAGTTGTATTTTCATTTGATAGAGAAGTCCATGTTTCTCCGTTATCTATTGAAACTTGAACCATACCATAGTCCCATTGTTCTTCTATGCATATAAAGTTGTCAAATAAAAGAGTCGCAGCATCAACATCAGTTAAATCAGCCTCAAGAATGATTTGATTTGATTTCTCATTTCCTTCATTACCCCACAACACTTTTTCATTACTTCCAAGAGGATCATCTACAACTTTCCAAGGAGTTGGTAAGAATTCAATACCATCTATTATGATGTTAGCTATCTTATTCGCATGCTCAATTTCTTTATAATCTCCACCCCATGCAGGAACTCCATCCTTATCATAAGATAACGCAGACTCATAGTTAACATTTATATCTATGCTCTCAAAATTATATATTCCTGCTTCAGGCTCTGGATTATCTATAGCAACTGCTATAGTAAATCTTCTAAATAATTCTTCAAAATCTATTCCTGAATTATATTGGTCTAAAATTTTATTTACACTATAAAATCCTTGATCTTCATCTTTTGCTAAAGCTTTAATAAATTCTTTACCATACTTATCATTTAAATAAAGCTGGAATAAATAAGCTTGACCATAATCTGCTAATGTTTCTGGACCAGTCTCTGCAAGATAATGGTCATCCCATTCTACTAATGAATTCTCAGGATGATCTAAGAAGAAATTAATATGTCCCCATGGATGTCCGTACCCACAAAGATATTCAGCGAAGTCTGACATTCCTTCATTAATCCATATTTCTTCCATACTATCGTTATCATCATGAATTAAATGTTGGAATTCATGAGCAGTTGTCCCAAAAAATGTACTCTCAAGTCTTGTTTCCCAACTATTTGTGTCTAAACTGATAACATTTCTATCAAAATATCCCTCATAAGTAGATGAATAGAAACCAGCTACAAAGAAAGGATAAGTTGAATCATAGTAGCTTTCATCTCTTATATTATCTACAAGCATAATCACTCTTTCAACACCATCTTCTGGCAAATAATATCCTTCAGGAACATATCCCCATCCAGATAATAGAGAATATTCTCCAGTATGAGAGTCTGGAGTTCCAAAGAAATCAGTATCTTTTTGATAGATATTGTTGTCAAACTCATCTCTCACTTTATCAACTTGTTCTTGTGTAATAACGTGAGTGTCTCTTGGGTCACCTTCTGGGAATGACAAGTCATCAGCAACCCAAACTTCAACATTTTCTCCAATACTTCTTAAAGTATAAGTCTTGAAGTAATAGCCATATATATCATATCCTAAGAAATACTTTGTTCCACCATCAAAAGTAAAGCTACTGCTACTATTATCTTCTGATGTAGCAGCTTCATTATCAAAATTTATTTTAGCTGCTTGAGCTTTGATTTGATTATCTAAATCAGCTCGATATTCTTCATCATTTTCCAAATGTCTTAACATAGTTCCAATATCTATTACATCGCCATACCTTTGAGTATCCCAATTTTCTCTTGCATCAACCTTATTTGTACCTATTGATATAAACATTCCAAATACTAATGTTATAGAAATAATAACTGATAATACTTTCTTCATAAATACCCCTCCATTACTTTTTTATTAAAAGAAAATATCTCCTACTATCCTCCTTCCATTTCTATTTGAAAATATTGCTAAAGATTTTTGAATAATAGCATTAAAATACTCATTTAAATTATCTACGGTTTTGTTCATATATGTTAATAAAATCCAAATAATGCTATTCCTTATAATATATATTTAACTTGTACATAATATGATTATTTTTTTGTATGCAACAGGCAAGACTGGTATGTAAACGATTTCAAATACATAAGAAAAAATTACACTTACCCTAGAGTATGCATCAGGTTATATAATAATTATTGAGGTGATTATATGCTTATAGAAAAACTTTCTGAAAAATTCAATATCGCCATCAATACTCTTCGATACTATGACAAAATATGTTTATTAGTACATGAAAGAAAAAATAGAAATCAGAGCAATTAAAACATAAGAAAATATTTTGCATTGTGGTGTTGGACACTTGCCAATACATAGAATTCTTGAATTCCTTGAATTAGGTAATGTGTCTACTGTTCTTGATAAGACGAGTACTGCTAAAACTAGTAGATATAAAGAGCTTGTCCTATTAAGGATAAGAATAACTTTGGAATCATTGCATTTAGTATTACTGGTGGAGGCTTATTATCGCGAAAAATAACGTTTGAGTTAAAGTTTAAGGATGATGATATCTGTATTTTTCATTCCCTGTTTTTGAGTCACTTTTTTTGTTTTGTAACTATTGTTCTAATACCATCTTCTTTATATTTTTCTAATTCTTCTCCACAACAATATCCTTTATATGCCAATACTGTTATTACTTCTTGTTCTTCTTCTGCTTATTCTTTTTTAATCCGCTGTAGTAAATAGTTGTCATATAAGTAATATATAACCATCCATGCCAATACTTTCATTATAAGTATAATAACAACAAATGTCAAGATATAGTGAGTCAAAAGTGACAGTTATTTATGACATGTTTTTTTAAGACAATAATATCCACACTTGTTTTATTAAAATTCTTAATAAATGTTTCTAAAAAAAAATCAACGAGAATTTTCTCGCTGACTCTATAGTTTGCTTTCTACTGACTTAAGCTTACCTTCCATACTACTGATCTTATCTCTTCTATCATCAATCTTAATTTGAGTAGAAACTCTTTTGGCTCCTTCTGCAAATGGAACCTCATGCATTTTTCTAATCACTGCAAGGATTTTATCCAATTCCCCTTCAAGCACTGTTCCCATAGGAGTAAGCAAATGCTTGATTTCTTTCTCCTCTCTCAAAACCTCATGGCATTTTGCAACATATTTACTTACACTTGTGTCTCCTGTTCCTAAAGGAGCAATCGTTACTTCAACTATAGCCATTCTTAAACCTCCTCGTCAAAAAATTTTTTCCCAGTGTTATAACACTTTTTAATTATTTCTTCCCTATCCAAAACAGATTTTTTATCTGTATTAGAAACAAAGATATTGTGTATGTAATCAGTGTTAATTGCCTTGAAAAATAAATCCATTACAGGCAAACAGCCATCAAATTGATTCTCTCTATATGGTGCTCCTCCAACACAAATAAACATACCTATCCTTCTTTTACAGACATCAATAGATGAGTTTTTCAGTACATATTTACTAGACCAGAAAACTTGACATCTATCAATCATGATTTTTGTTAAGCTGCTTACAGTATTAAAATATAAAGGTGAAGCTATGATTATTCCATCACTTTCATCAAACTCTCTATATAATTCTATCATATCATCATTTATAAAGCACTTACCAGTTTTACCACAATAATCACATGCCACACACGGAGATAAATTAATATCTTTCAAATATATTTTCTTAACTTGTATTTCTATGTCACTATCAGCTATACCTTCTAAGACTTTATCTAATAGCTTATCAGTATTTTTTCCTTTTCTAGGACTTCCCATAATAGCTAGTACTTTTTTCATAATTACCTCCTTTAAGAAAAGCTACTAGCAAAGCTAGTAGCTATTTGTTAGCATATCTAAAAAATTTTGATAGAACATAAATAAATGTTGAGAATATTGGAATTACGAAAACTCCAGCCAAAATTCTTCCTGGCAAAAATATCATAAATCCTTTATCATACATTATTGAAAGCCATAATGTATTCAATCCTAAAGAAATAAAAATATATGGTATAGTTACAGTAAATATTATTTTATCAATAGAATACATGTCATAAACCTTATTATTATATTTAAATCTTCTACTTATTATAAATGGTACAACTATGAATGTTATTACAACAAATGTTGATAAAACAATTAATACAGTATACATTGTATCTCCCTGAATCATAAGCTTTCCATTTTCAAATGATAGAATATCTCTTGAAAATAGTAGGTTACTCAATCCAAATGCTAAAAGCAGTATAAATACTGTATTCAAGATATTAAAATTAAAATTAACTTTATACTTTTTTATAACCATATAGAATAAACCTGGTACTACTCCCCACAGAATTGAGCTTAATGTGAAGCCTGGGAAAAAAGGTCCTCCATGAGGATTAATCATAAAACCAATCAAATCTGCAACTGCTCCAGTAATTCCTCCTGCTAATGGACCAAAAAGAATACCTGTAATAGCTATAGGAATTTGTCCAAACCCTAATCTTAGTGCTGGAAGTCCACCTAGTGGAATCATTACTGCAAAAAATCTTGTTAGTATTATACTTATTGAATTAAGTAAACTTGATGTAACTAAGGTTCTTGTGTCTAAAAATCTTTTACTAGCTGTAGTACTTAACATAACAAAACCTCCTCTTTTTTTTGCGACATATCTGTCACACTAAAGAGAAGGTTGCTCCTTAATGCAACAGCGGATGCGATAAAACACCGCAGACCAATAGTCTTTCGTTTAAGGGCAACCTCCCATCCCTTAACACTTAACGCGTTTTACCTACTCTGTCACTTTTTTTACATTTTAATTGTGAGAAACCGATTGTTTATAATGAGTCAAGAAGAACCGTCCCCTATAGACTCATCTAAAAAATATTATCAGCTTTATTCTCTGTATTTGATTTTAACAGATTCACTAGATAATTACCAGTAGAAATTAATCCTAAAAAAATCAAAATATATGAAACTATTTCATAATACAACGTATATGGTGTAAATTTACCAAACATATTTATAATTACACCAATAATTATATACTTAAAAGATTTACCCTTTGATAACACTGTATCTCTATATTCATTTAATTTCTTTCTTCTTTCTTTGATGTGGTTTAAAATAATCTTTTCTATTTCATATTCTGAAGGATAGCTACCTGCTTTTTTCATAATGTTCAATAATCTATCAATATTTACTGGATGTATCTTAATACAATTTTCTAGCTTAGGCAGAAACTCGTTCACATCCTCTGAAAATGCTGATGTTGTAATGATCATACCCTCTTCAATATCAAGTTTTTTTAAGGTCAAAAAAAACTCTCTAACTATGTTAATATTAATTTTATAATCATTATTATGTTGAAAACACCTTATTCCAAATATGTTACCTTTAAATTTTCCAAGTAAATCTACATCCTTATCATTTGAAATATGTAAATCTTCAAAACTACATTTCTCAAGATTAGATTTAATTTCTTCTATAAACTCATAGGGTGTTTTGTTTATCAAATCTTTATATATTTTTCTCTTTGCAACCTGGTAATTAACTTCATCTACAATCTTCTTCATCTTAATTTTTCTAACCTTAAATAATATTAAACAATATAGTATTAAAAACTGAATAGTGATAATCCCACTAAATAAGTAGTCACTAGTTCTGATGAAAAAATAAATAAAAAAAATAATCACAAAAACTATTTTTATTAAAATAGCGTCAAAAAACACCGCTAAATATGTTTTTCCACTTGTGTTTTTTTCTAAGTAGTATTTATTTAGCTTTCTTTTTATAATTGATTCGTTCACTAACTTTTTAATACCAATAAGAAAACCTTTCCCTTTCATATTCATAATAACCGTCCTTTTTTCTTTTGATTATAACCATAATATAATTATTTATTCTTGAATAAAAAAATCTCAAAATTTTCGAAAATTAAAAGAGCTGCGATTTAACAGCTCTTAGATATATACTTTATTGAATTATTCGTTTCTTTAAATGATTTAATCACATATATTTCAGATATAATAATTTACACTATACTCCCAGCAAGCATTAATCATAGAATTTATCAAATGTTTAATCAGTAAAATCTTTCTAGCAACAAATGAATTCCTTAATTATAATGATCTTTTCTTCTTTTTAGACAAGCTAAGTACTGCAATTCCCAATGTTATCAAAATTGCTAATTGTATAACGAACAACTTAATAATCTTAAAAGCAATGCTTTGGAAAAACTCCAAAGGATACATCTGAATCAAAATTTCTTTTTCAGGATCTAACTGCCATAGATCATTAGTAAATAACACTTCATGAAAGTATGTAAAAAAATTATAAAAATTAACTGATACAATTATAGCAAGTATTATCATCAATCCTATTGGAATCAAAGCTGCTGTTATCATTGATTTTGCTAGTTTCTTTTTATCAGTAAAGAACAAATACCCAATCGATATTAAAGAAAAGATTAATGTGACAAGCTTAACTTTATAAGATAATTTAAATAAATCTTGTATATCCTTTAAATGCAAAAGTTCTCTCTCTTTAAATACCTGATTCCTTATTTCATTTATCTCAGTATAAATTAAAATATTGTTTCTCTTCCCCTTAAAGTATTTCAATAATTCCTCAGTAATTTGCATTAAATTTTCGTTACTGATTCCAGTTGATTGTGAAATGTTGTATTCAGTATACTTGCTGGTATAAAAATTTAAATCATACGTAGCTATATCTAGGCTAGTTAATACTAGAAATATTGGTAGTGATAGTATCAGCAAAAAACTGAATAATTTTGTCATATTTTTTCTCATTTTGTCCTCCAGCTCACCTTAGTAGTTTTCTTTTTAGTAAATACATTAATCCGTATAAAATCAACCCTATAACTGCAAAAATAATAATATACTTATTATAAACATTTAAACTATGAAAAATTATAGTCCAGTTTTCTCCTAATAGTTTCCCTAATATTATCAATGAAGAGTGATGAAATAAAGTAACCAATGCAATTGCAAAGTAAGCATTAGATCTCTTTACTTTAAATATTCCAGCTGATAATACTGTTACAGAAAAAATTCCTGGTATTATCTTACTTATGATAATAACTAATGTTCCAAACCTATCAAACAAGTGTCTAAGCTTCTCCACTTTTTTTGTATCAAACAAGTACTTTATTATCCTAGATTTTAAAATTTTTTCTTCCTCCTTCTCACCGATTATAAATAATAATATCGAAGACAAGGTTGTTGCTAAAACGGCGTTAAATATTATTAAAAAAATATTCAAGTTAGCAAGTTCAGATAAATATCCTTCTAATATTAACACCATATCACCAGGATAAGGTGGAAATAATATTTGCAGTGATTGTGATATAAAGAAAAATAAATATGATAAAAAAACATTTTCAGAAACAATATTTTGTGCAAAATTGACAATGAACTCTTCCATAATTATCTTCTCCTTATTGACTTACATATATTATTTTACCCTTTAACATAAAATTTGAAAAGAGTTCATTAAAAAAACCCGGGAATCCGGGTTTTTAAGTTATTCAAATATCTACGCCATTGCACTCTCTAGTTTATCTAAATGCTGAATTGGGAACATTCTTAGAAGCTCTTTAAACTGCTCTACTGAAAGTCCTTGAGTTGTAGTATAAATTTTGATTTTTTCATCTAAATTCCCATTTTTAAATCTGTCTTTAATATCTTGAAAATTTGGGTTTGAATTCATTATTTCACTCCCTCTATAAAATTTAGCTTCCACTCTATTAGCTGCATTATTATTATGCTAAGTCTATGAAAAAAATATTCTATAAATTTGGGTATTGACTCATATACACGTTTGGATCATGAAAATAATCAAAATTATCCTCTTTAATATCTTCTTGTTTTTCTAATGTTTCCTTTTCATCATTAGTATAATATAAGTTAGTAAAATGTTCTTGCATATAATAGCCCATGTTATCTAAAACATGATCATTATTATATTTTCTTGGATCATAATAATTACTCAAAATTTCTCCTCCTTCACACTTTTGTACTTATTTTTTGACTTGTTTTAAAAAATATTCTTTTATTTTAAAAATTTAAAACATATGTAATGATTTTGATTGTAAATATACTATGTAACACAATCTCACAAGTAGCATATTATGTATTGTAAGAATAAAGGGGGTGCTCATGTGCAAAGAAGAATGAATTTTGAAGAAGAAATAGCAAAAAATGAAGAAGCAACGATTGAAGAAAAAATAGAAGCTGCTTGCGGAGGTTTTGGGTCTGGTAGCTTTATCTACTTAATAATAATAATTCTAGTTATCGTAGTCTTGTTTGGAGGCTTCGGAAGTGGCTTTGGTCATGGTTTTGCATATAGTAATGAAGAATAGTTTTTTACATTAATCGAAATTTAATTGATTTTACTTAAAAAAGTGGATACCTAAAATTGAAGGTTCCACTTTTTCTATATAAACTTATTTATAATCTAGCAACCATTTTAACAGCTTGATTCCCTCTCTATAGTATTCATATGTAAAAGAATATGCCCAGCTACATATGAAAAGACCTTTATTATATAGATAGTATCTAATCTTTTTATCAAATGTTTTAGGAAGAACCCTATTTTTTGTATAACCCTTAAGAAAGCTATACTCATATTGTGGCTGTTCTAAAAACAAAGTTTGATAAAGATCTGTAAAATCAATAGCTGCGTCATTTGGATAACAGTGTTCAAAGTCAATAATTCCTGAAATCTGCCATCTCTCATTTTTTTTGATAACCATAGTATTCCTCGCAGAAAAGTCATGATGACAAATACAAATATTTTTACTACTACTCATTAAATCATAATACTTCTTCATTTTATTATATGCTTTTAGTAATAAATCTTTATCAGGTAAATCCTGAATCATAATATTTTTATATATTTCTTTATCTTTTTCTTTTCTATAGTCTAAAAAATTTGTATGTACCTTCGAATTGACTCTAAATTCTTTCCATGTTCCAAAATACTCATAATTATAATTATTATGAATATCACTTAGCATTTCTCCTAAATGTTCTAGTATTTCTCTTTTATTATTATGACATAACGAGTCCCATACCTTTTCTAGAATTATACCTTCAATCTTACTCATTAGAAGCCATTCAGTCCCATTTTTTAATCTACCCTTAGCAATAATTTTAGGACAAGGAATACTCCCATGTACTATATCTAATGATATAATCTCTCTACACCATCTATTCTCTCTTCCATATATTTTTAGTATGTATTCATTTTTATTCTTGTCCTTCAATAAATACACATAGTGTCTACCCAGATTATGATGTCCAATTGGAGTTGATTCAAATTTACCATCCAAATTTAATTCAATAATTCTTTTTAAGTTATTGTCAATTTCCTTCATTCATACTCCTCCAAAGAGAATTATTATAATGATCTACCATTCCAATTTTTAAGTGCAGCTTTCACAGACCTTGCCATTTCTTTAGAAAAATCTGACCCAGTTTTTCTTGCAAATATAAATTGTCCTAAATTCTCTGCATTGAATCTATTATCCTTCGAAATTCTTTTTTCTCTTTCTTTAAACATATCTTTTAAATCTTCATCTGTAAATTGCTTATATTCCTCATCAAAAACAATATATTTTTTATCAAATCTTGGTGTTTTTATACGTTTTACTTCTTCAGTATAATATCCTAAACACAACATTCCTATTGGAAAAGCCCAATCTGGTAGATTAAACATTTCCCTATGGATTTCATAATTCTCCATAATATCTCCAATATAACATGAACCGATATCTAATGATTCTGCTGCAATAACAGCATTTTGTGCAGCTATAATAGCATCTTCTGATGCCAGAAGTAAATCTGAAATCTCAGGACCTTTGAACTGAAGATTGTTCCTCTTACTATACTCTTTTACTCCACAGCAATCATAATAAGCAAACCATCTGTGCATATCAGCTAGGAATATTAATACAACTGGCGCAGTAGCTATGAATGGCTGATTATCACAAGTTTCTACCAGTTTTTTCTTCTTATCTTCATCCTTAACAACTAGAATCGAATATAGCATCATGTTACCTGCAGTAGGAGCCCTCATGGCACTCTCAATTATGATATCCAAATGCTTTTTTGATATTTGTTTATCAGCATACCTTCTTAAAGATACTCGATTTCTTATAACTTCAATTGTTCTATTCATTATTATCTCCCCCTTCAATCCTTTGTATTTCACATTTTCTCAGACAAAAGTTTTCTTTTTCTTGAATTGTTTTGAATTGCCTTCTACACCTTCTACATCTGTATCTATTCAGTTCTAATTCATAATTGCCACCATGTATAATTATTGCTTTTCCTTCAATTAAAGCTCTCACAACTTTTTCTCTAGCTTCTCCAATAATATTCTGGAACGTTTGTCTAGATACATCCATCTTTTTAGCACATTCCTCCTGCGAAAGCTTTTCTATATCTTTAAGTCTCATTGCTTCAACTTCTTCTATCTTTAATACTATTTCATCTGCTTGACAACCTATTCTATCAATAGGTGCAAAATGTCTATTTTCAGGTATAAATTCTACTCTTCTGCATTTTCTTGGTCTAGCTATAAAAATCACCTCCTTTTACTATGCAATTGCTGCAAATACCTTTGAGAGAAAAATCGGCTTTCTTAATATCAAATGAAAACTGATTTTCTAGATGATTTATATAATTAATTAAATTATGTGAAACTTTCAAATTTAAATAATTATAAATTTTGTTGCATTTAATACAATATATATGAATATGTATTGATTTCTGTGCAAATATTTTTAATTCATATAGTTTTTCATCTCCATATATTATTTCTTCTATTATATCAATATCTCGTAAAAATTTAACATTCCTATAAATAGTAGCTATACTTACAAACTTACCTTTCTTTACAATTTGATTGCTAATATCAAGTGGGCTAAAATGCATCTGAGGGTTTTCAAGAAAGACTCTCACAATTAGTTTTCTTTGGTAGGTTAGTTTATATCCTTTACTAATTAAAATTTCTCTAATATATTCTAATTCTTTACTAAACATCAGTTCCCTCCAATAAAATAGGCTTACAAAATCATTTTATATTTTGTAAGCCTAAAAACTTTAGTGTTCTCCACACTCTCCCTGGTGTGCATGTTCGCTGCATACTTCGTCAGAAGATTTAAGCTCTCCTTTTATGAAGATACTAAGTACGTCATGAATATCACCTGTTGCTCCTGTTATAACATCTATACTATTTTCATTAAATAATGTCTGAGCCATATGACCCATACCACCTGTGATTATAGTATTTATGCCTTTTTCACCAAGATACTTGGGTAAAAAGCCAGGTTTATGACCAGGATTTTGAATGAAGCCTTCATTCTTTATTTCGCCTTCTTCAACCTCTGCTACATAAAATCCTTGACAATGTCCAAAATGTTGAGATATCTTGTTACCATCTGCAGCTATAGCTATTTTCATACTAATACCTCCTAATAAATTATTATATAGTTTGTTAAATTCTCCTTTAAAAAAGAAACATTAAATATCAATTAATAAAGATGTTAATTTTAATTCTTTCATACTAACTAACATGTTTTAGCTTACTCGAACACAAAAGTTATGAAACCACAACACATCTGAATTTGGATTATTATTCGAGTCGTGAATCATATACAGTACTTCTTACCTTATATTTTTAATCAAAGAAGTGCTGTATATCTGAACAGCGAGGATAATAATCCAAATTCTTAGACAGCACTTCTTTCAGATTTCTACCTATATGTCTATTTTATTTCCCAAGTCCAAAATGAGCTGACTTAGCACTATTTATTGTTTCTATTCTATTTTCTTTATATTTCTCAAGATTTGATTTAATAGTATCAGCTTCGCCTCTAAATATCTTAATATCTGACCCTTCTAATATTTTCATAGCATTTGGCCCTATATTACCAGTTACTACTACATCAACGTCTTCTTTTGCAACCTGCTGCGCTGCAGAAACTCCTGCTCCATGAGCACTAATTCCACCTTCATTTTCAATCGCTTTTATTTCCTCTGTTTCTGTATTTACTATCAAGAAATAGTAACAGCGACCAAATCTCAAATCTAATTCACTTTCTAAATCAATACCAGTACTACTGAAACATATTTTCATATGTAATACCTCCTAGAAATTATATGGCATATGCTAATAATATTATAGTAAATATTATTGTTTTTGTCAAATGCCAATAACCATAGAAATTCACCCAAATTTAAAAATCAAATGATTATTAATGTAATATATTTCATATCATACCACATATTTTATTATAACATTGTTTTTTCTACTAAAACAATGTACAAAGAAAAAAGAGTCAAGAAACTGACTCTTTTGTAACACTAACAAATGTTATATGATAAGAATTTACTCAAATCCTTTTAAAAACCACTGTTTCAATGATTTGATGCTTGCTTCTCTACCATTGCCATATGATAATGCAGATATTTTCTCAACTACTTTCTGTGCTACATTAATAATTGCACCTGAATAAATTAAGGGTTCATTTGTTTCTCCTTTTTTACAATCCTTAGGATGAGAAAAAACAAAATGAGTTCTACATTTAATAGGTCTTACCTTATAAATAATACATTCATCATCATCTGATAAGAATACACAGCAACTATCTTTTTTCAAGTTTTCCCTTACCTTATTATCCAAATATCTTACTACATCTTCACTGCATGAATCTACAATGTATCGTCTTATATATTCTGCTTCAATATCTGTGATATCTATGTCTCTATAGCAGCAGGCACTACACCCTTTTTCACATGATGTAAATTTTACAATGGGATCTATTGCTTTTTCTAGTAAATTGTATGATGCCTGCAATACATTCAATGCGTTCTCTATATTGAATTTTTCAAGCTTATCCGCTGAAAATCGTATCTTATCTAAACTATTATTTAAGTTAATAAATGCTTTTATATTCCTTTT
>DAOUQG010000101.1 GCA_030625765.1 Thermohalobacteraceae bacterium
GCTCGGGTTGCACCTCTGCATAGCCCTATCCTCTTAGTTGCATTTAGAGTATAACCTTATCAGTTTTTACTATACTCTAATAATTAAATATATCTGGTGGTATGATTACATTTGTTGCAATTGTTTTTTCAATTCAGGAAAATTAGAAAATATTTGTTTTGAGGTTTAATTACTTTTAAACTTTTGGATATAATGGTATAATATTTAAATAGTAATTATATACAAATGGAATATATATGAAATACTAGGGGATGATGAACATAAACTTTTCAAATAAAGTTAATCAATTAAAACTAGATCCTGCACAAATACTAGTTCTTGGTTTCGCTGGTTTAATTTTAGTTGGTGCAACTCTGCTGAATTTACCATTAGCAGCTCAAAATGGTAAAAGCATTGGGCTAATCAATGCATTATTTACGTCTTCTTCCGCAGTATGTGTTACTGGATTGGTAGTAGTAAATACTGCTGAATATTGGAATGCTTTTGGCAAGGTTGTAATATTGATTTTGATTCAGATCGGTGGATTAGGATTTATGACAATGGCAACTTTAGTAGCGTTACTATTAGGAAAGAAAATTACATTGAAAGAGAGATTAATAATTCAGGAAGAGATGAACCAATTTAGTCTATCTGGTCTTGTAAAATTAATCAAATATGTATTCACCTCAACATTTATTATAGAAGGTTTAGGAGCTTTGATATTAGCTACAAGATTCATACCAAAATACGGTTACCCAAAGGGTATTGCATTTTCAATTTTTCATTCTATATCAGCTTTTTGCAACGCAGGATTTGATATTATTGGGAGTAGCATGGAGCTCTTCGTAGAAGATGCTGTGGTAAACCTAGCTGTAGGTTTATTAGTTATATTTGGTGGATTAGGATATACTGTGTACATAGATATTACGCACAATAGAAGATTTAAAAGATTTTCTTTACATACTAAATTAGTTTTGGTTATTTCTGGTATATTATTATTATTTGGGTTTTTGTTTATATTCATTCTTGAATATAATAACCCAAACACATTGGGACAGCTATCGTTTAAGGGCAAAATCCTTGCATCGTGGTTTCAGTCAATAGTACCTAGGACTGCTGGGTTTAATAGTGTAGGTATGGCATCTGTTACAGATGCAACTGCATTTTTGATAATCATTTTTATGTTTATTGGAGGCTCACCAAGCTCTACAGCAGGAGGAGTTAAAACAACGACTGCAGGTGCTTTGATTATTGGTATGATTGCAGTTATAAGAGGTAGAGATGATGTTGAAATCTATAAAAGAAGAATTCCTCATGATCTTATTTTTAGAGCATTAGTAGTAGTAGGTATAGGATTTGCAATAGTTATATTTGCAACTATAATTCTTTCAATAACTGAAAGTGAAATTTCTTTTCTCGATATTTTGTTTGAGGCTACTTCAGCTTTTGGAACTGTTGGTCTAAGTAGAAACGTAACCCCTGAACTATCAGTTGTTGGTAGATTGATTATAACATTTACAATGTTTATTGGTAGAGTAGGTCCGCTTACAATGGCTTTTGCTTTTGCTAAAAAAAGAAAGCAAAACAAAGGGAATTATAGATTTTCAGAAGAAAGAATCTTAGTTGGATAGGAAGGTGGAAAAAATGAAACAATTTGTAGTTATTGGTTGTGGAAGATTTGGGGCTAGTGTTGCAACAAGCTTATATAGCTTAGGATATGATGTGCTTGCTATAGACAAGGATGCAGAAATAATTCAAGAGCTATCTAATGATGTTACTCATGCTGTTCAGACAGATGCTATTGACGAAAATGCATTGAGAACATTAGGGATAAGTAATTTTGATGTAGCAGTTATTAGTATAGCATCGGATATTCAATCATCTATTTTAGCAACGCTTATCACAAAGGAATTAGGTGTAGGGACAGTAATTGCAAAAGCACAAAATGATTTGCATGGCAAGGTATTAAAAAAGATTGGTGCTGATAGAGTTGTTTACCCTGAAAGAGAAATGGGTGCAAGAGTAGCGCATAACTTAGTTTCAACAAATATACTCGATTATATTGAGCTTGCTCAAGATTATAGTATTGTTGAAATAGCAGCTATGACAGAATGGATAGGCAAAACTTTAGTAGAACTTCAACTTCCAGCTAGATATGGAATAAACGTTATGGCAATTAAGCATGGAAAAGATATAAATATTACTCCATATAGTCGTGATACTATAAGGGAAAATGATATACTAATAGTTATAGGTAGTAATGAGGATTTAAGAAAACTAGAGAAGAAAAGATAAATGAGGTGTATTTTTGATGAGCCGTATGATTACTAGTTCTTCTAACTCATTAATAAAGCATGTTAGGCTGTTACATAAAAAAAAGATAAGATGGGAATCAAAAAACTTTTTTGTTGAAGGATTAAGGTCAGTTAAAGAAAGTATTATTTCACATGCTGAGATTGAATATTTTCTATATTCTGATTCTCTTTTTGAAACTAAGGGTGGTAAAGATTTATTCAGCTTAATAGACAAAAACTATGAAAATGTATATAATATTACGGATAAGCTTTTGAAGGAAATTTCTGATACTCAAAACCCTCAAGGTATAATTGCAGTAGTAAGATTTAATAAAAATTCTCTTAATGAAGCTTTAAAAGAGAGAAATAATTTTTTGATTTTACTTGATAGAGTTCAGGACCCAGGGAACATGGGAACAATAATTAGAACAGCTGATGCATTAGGAGCGAATGGTATCTTGATTACAAGTGGATGCGTTGATCCTTATAACCCTAAAACAATTCGAGCAACAATGGGTTCTATATTTCATATTCCTTTGATTCATTATGATAATGTAGATGAGGTTTTACTAGATTTAAAGAAAAGGAATATAGAAGTGATTTCAACGGGGTTAGAATCAAGTAGGCCATGCTATGAAATTGATTTTACTAAAGATTTTGTTTTAGTTATAGGGAATGAAGCTTCAGGGATATCTGAAAGAGTTCAAGAGCTATCTGACACTATTGTGAAAATTCCTATGCAAGGCAGAGCAGAATCCTTAAATGCAGCAATTGCCTCTGGTATTGTCATGTACGAAGCAAGTAGACAAAGACAGAATTTTCTAACAAATTCAAAAAATTAGTTTACATATTACTTTTATTTTAATATTTCTCATGCTATAATTTAACTAAATAGCGCTTGAGGGGTGTTAGCCTTATGATAGAAGCTAATTTTTACTGGAAGATTTTCACTTTAACAGGTTCAATATCTGCATATTTGATGTATAAAAAAATGTTATTAAATTAATAATAATATAAATAATAGTTATGATAGAGAGAGTAAATGTGGGAGACCTCAAGAGAGAAGATGTCATGGGCTGAAAGCATCTTTAGGAATGAAAGCATTGAAGTTCACTCTAGAACTGCTAAGTTGAAATGATAGTAGACTTATGCCGGTGAATACCGTTAACATATTTAAGTGGCTATGCATGTTTTATTGCGTAGTAATAAGGGTGGTACCGCGGATAATCTTCGTTCCTTTTTCTGGAATGGAGTTTTTTTTATTATATAAAAAGCTCAATATAAAGTAAAATTGAGCTTTTAAATAAATCTTAGTTATAGTGTTAATCAATTTAATTATTTTGGGAAAGGAGATTTATTATGAAAGAAAAATTAAAAATTATCAAAGAGAATGCTTTGGAAGCTATTAAAAAAACTTCAAACCTAGAAGAGTTAGATAATATTAGAGTAAAATTTCTAGGTAAAAAGGGTGAATTAACTCAGGTACTTAGAGGAATGGGCAAGTTATCAAAGGAAGAAAGACCTTTGATAGGACAGCTTGCAAATGAAGTAAGAGAAAAGATAGAAAATGAACTAACAGAAGTGAAAGAAAGCTTTAAAGCAATAAAGAAAAAAGCAAAATTGAAATCAGAAAAGATTGATATTTCCATGTCTGGAAAAGATAAAATACTTGGCCATAGACACCCTCTTCTTTCTGTAAAAGAAGAACTAGAGACTGTATTTATGAATATGGGATTTGATGTAGTTGAAGGACCAGAGATAGAAACAGTTTATAACAATTTTGATGCATTGAATTCACCTGAAAATCATCCTTCAAGAGATATGTCAGATACATTCTATATTACTGAGGATATATTATTGAGAACTCATACATCACCTGTACAAATTAGGATTATGAAGCAAAGAAAACCACCAATTAAGATTGTTTCTGCTGGTAGAACATTTAGATTTGATGAAGTTGATGATACTCATTCTCCCATGTTTCATCAGTTAGAAGGCTTAGTTATCGATAAAAATATTACATTAGCTAACTTGAAGCATACTATAGATATGTTTATCAAGGAAATTTTCGGAGATGATATGCAAACTAGATTTAGACCTCATCATTTTCCATTTACTGAACCTAGCGCTGAAGTAGATGTATCATGCTTTAAATGTAGAGGTAAGGGATGTGAATCCTGTAATGGAACAGGATGGAGTATGGAGCTGTTAGGCTGCGGAATGGTACATCCTAAAGTACTTCAAAACTGTGGTATTGATCCAGAAATCTACAGTGGATTTGCATTTGGTCTAGGAGTAGATAGAATTGCTATGGTGAAATATGGTATAAACAACATCAGATTGTTGTTTGAAAATGATATGAGATTTTTAAATCAATTCTAAATAATAAATATTTTCGAAAGGAAGGATAAATATGCTGATACCAGTTAAATGGCTTAAAGAATATGTAGATATAGAAGGTATTGATAATAAGGAATTAGCGGACAGATTAACGATGTCTGGATCTCATGTTGATTCGATTGATGCTTTAGATAAAGGGGTTCAAAAGGTTGTAGTTGGGAAAATTGAGAAGATTGAAGAACATCCAGATGCTAATAAACTAGTTATCACTACAATTGATGTAGGAGAAGAAAAGCTTCAAATTGTAACAGGAGCAAAAAATATTAATGTTGGAGACTATGTTCCTGTAGCACTTGTGGGAGCAAAATTACCGAATGGCATGAAAATAAAAAAAGGTAAGCTTAGAGGTGTTGAATCAGTTGGAATGCTGTGTTCAGGGCAGGAATTAGGAATTAATGAAAATCTAATACTTAAGAGCTTAAAAGATGGAATATATATACTTGATAAAGAATACCCCTTAGGATTAGATATTAAAGAGGTTTTAGGATTAGAGAATGTGGTTATTGATTTTGAAATAACACCAAATCGTTCTGACTGCTTAAGTATAGTTGGAATGGCTAGGGAAACAGCTGCTACATTTGGTAAGGAATTCAAGTATCCAGCAATAAAGATAGAAAAAGAAGAAGATGATATAGCAGATTATTTAGAGGGTATAGAGGTAGAAGATAAAGACTTATGTAAAAGATATTATGCAAGGGTTATCAAAGATGTTGAAGTAAAGCCTTCTCCTTTATGGTTAAGAAGAAAACTTGCTGAGGCAGGTGTTCGTCCGATAAATAATATCGTTGATATTACTAACTATGTTATGTTAGAGCTTGGACAGCCTTTACATGCATTTGATTTAGACAAGATAAATGACCGAAAAGTTATTGTTAGAAGAGCTTTAGAAGGTGAAAAGATAACTACCTTAGATGACATTGAGAGAACTTTGAATAATTCTATGCTGGCAATTTCAGATACTAAAAGTGCTATTGCAGTAGCTGGAGTAATGGGTGGAGCAAATAGTGAGGTTAGCGGAGACTCAAAAGCTATACTTATTGAATCGGCTAACTTTAGTTCTAGAAATGTAAGGTTAACTTCTAGAGCAATAGGATTAAGAACTGACGCATCATCTAGATTTGAAAAAGGTCTAGATCCAAATCTTGCTGAACTTGCTTGTAATAGAGCTTGTCAGTTGGTTGAAAAAATCGAGGCGGGAATAGTAGTTAATGGACATATTGATATATATGATGACATTGTTGAAGAAAAAGTTATTTATTTGAGACCTCATAGAGTTAAAGCGCTTTTAGATATTGATATTAGCGTTGATGAAATGGTTAAGATTTTAAATAGACTAGACTTAGAAGCAACAGTTGTTGAAGGGAAAATAGAAGTAAAGGTTCCAACCTTTAGACAAGATATAGAGCTTGAAGCTGATTTGATTGAAGAAATAGGAAGGATATATAGTTTTGATAAAATAAAACCTATTCCACTGATTGGTACATTAACTAAAGGTGAAAAATCTTTTGCAAGAATTATTGAAGATAATATTAAAGATGTTCTAGTAGGGTTAGGGCTAAATCAGATTACAACTTACTCATTTATCAGTCCTAAAGTTTTTGATAAAGTCAATCTACCTGAAAACAGCATAAAAAGACAATATGTTAAGCTTATGAATCCTTTAGGAGAAGATTATAGTGTAATGCGAACCACTCTAATACCAAATATGCTAGAAGTTTTAGCTAGAAATTATAATCATGGGGTTAAAAAGGCTTGGGCATTTGACATAGGAAATATCTTTAAAACAACATCAATCCCAGTGAAATCACTACCAAAGGAAGAAAAAATGCTTTGTATAGGAATGTATGGAGAAGCAGATTATTATGATATAAAAGGTGTTTTAGATTCCATGCTTGAAAAGCTTGGTATCTCAGGTCAGGAATACTTAAGAGAAGAAAATCATAATTCATTCCATCCTGGTAGAACAGCAAATATTGTTAAGGACAATCATGTGTTAGGTATTATAGGAGAAATTCATCCTGATGTTCTTGAGAATTATGGTTTAAAAGAAAGAGCATATATTGCAGAGGTAAGCCTAGAAATAGCACAGTTACATGTAAACTTGAAAAGAAAATATAAAGAATTACCGAAATATCCTGCAATTACTAGAGATATAGCATTAGTCTTAGATGAAGAGATATTAGTTAAGGATATTGAAAGAATAATTCTAGCAACAGGGAAACAGTTAATTGAAGAAATAAAATTATTTGATGTTTATATTGGTGAACAGATTCCAAAAGGTAAGAAGAGTGTTGCATACTCCATTAAGTACAGATCACATGAAAAGACTTTAACTGATGATGAAGTATCAAAGGTGCATGATAAAATTGTAAATAAACTACAAGAATCACTAATGGCAACTTTAAGAGCTTAAAAGTAGGGTTTTCCCTACTTTTTCATTTTTATTTTTTTTCTTGCAGGAAATAATTAATATAAAAAGAAATTATATATAAGTATGTGTAGGAATACTACTAAATGGGGAGTGTCAACTATGACAGAGAGAAAGAAGGTTGTAGTTAAGATTAATGGTCAAGATTTTACAGTTATAGGTAATGAATCAGAAGAATACATTAGACATATAGCTAAGTTTGTTGATGAAAAAATATCTGAGGTTCAGAGTAAAAATAAGAAATTAACTCAATCAATGGCATCGATCTTAACTGCTTTTAACATAGCAGATTTGTATTATAAAAGCTATATTGAATTAACTGATTTAAAGGAAGAGATAAAAGAACCACTGCATGAATTTGAAATATTAAAGGTGAAAACGGAAAATTACGAGAAAGAAAAAAATATTTTAGAAGAAGAACGTTTAGAATATAAAGAAGAATTATTAAGCTTAAAAAAAGAGATAGACAAAAAAGATAGTAAAATTAGAAGATATGAACAAGCTTTAAAGCTAAAAGAGAACGAAATTCAAAAATCAGAAAAAATCATTAGCGAGCTTCAAAACAAGCTTTTTGAAAATCAGTTAGAGTTAGTACAAACAAAAAAAGAATTAGAAGAATTTTTAAAGTCTCTTGATGAAGAATAAAATTACTCTACTAACACAATATAAATCATATGAAAGGTGCAGTAATCATTTTATAATTTTAAAATCATAAATGATAAATAGAATTCCAAAAATATCATTAAATAATACTTCATATAAATTTTGCAATTAGCGTATTAATTTGAAATCAAAACTTAAAATTCACATATAGTTAGAAAGCTTAAATAATGAGAGTAGTTTTCTACTCTTTTATTTTTTGACCGAGGAGATGAACCTATGAATAGTATTGAAATATTAGCACCGGTTGGAAGTATGGATTCGCTCTATGCGGCAGTAGAAAATGGCGCAAATGCAGTATATTTGGGAGGAAAGCTATTTAATGCTAGACAGTATGCTTCAAATTTTGAAAATGAACAATTAATAGAAGCTGTAGAATATGCTCATACAAAAAACGTAAAGGTGTATGTTACAGTAAATATTCTATTAGACGATAATGAACTAAATGATGCGATTAACTATATTCTTTTTCTTTATAATATAGATATTGATGCAGTAATAATTCAGGACATAGGGCTAGGAAGATTAATCAAAGAGATACTACCTGATTTTGAAATACATGCAAGCACACAGATGACTATAAATAATTACATGGGTGTAAAGTTTCTTGAAGAATTAGGGTTTCAAAGAGTTGTAATGGCTAGAGAACTATCAGCCCAAGATATAAAATTTATTGATGATAATTCAGAGCTTGAATTAGAAGGCTTTATACATGGAGCACTATGTATAAGTTATTCGGGACAGTGTTTAATGAGCAGTATTATTGGAGGAAGAAGTGGAAATAGAGGAAGGTGTGCACAGCCATGTAGAATGCCATATTCTTTTGTTAATATTTCTAGTGGAGAGATTCTAAGCAAAAAATATACTCAAAAATATCTATTGAGTCCTAAAGATTTAAATACTATAGATTTTTTAGATAAGATAATTGATAGTGGTATAAGCTCTCTTAAAATTGAAGGTAGAATGAAAAGACCTGAATATGTAGCAGTTATTGTAAATAGCTACAGGAATGCTTTAGATCAATTAATACAATATAAGAAAAAGAAGCATATAACTGAAAGTGAAAAAAAGAATATCACACAAATATTTAATAGAGGTTTTACAAAAGGATTTATATTAAACGAATGTGGGAGCAAGTTTATTGCTTATGAAAAGCCTAGCAATAGAGGATTGTATATTGGGAAGGTTATAAAAATAGATAAAAAATATATGCATATACTGTTAGAAGATGAAATTAGTACAGGAGATGGAATTGAAATAGATAATTTTACTAATGAGAGTATTGGAATGACACTTGATAAAATCTATATTTCAAACAGTATTGTCCAAACTGCAAAAAAAGGAGATATTATTAAGATTTTAAAGATAGGGCAAATAAAGCAAGATTCAAAGGTATATAAGACCTCTGATATTAATCTTTTAACAAAAGCAAAAGAGTCCTACACCAAAAATGAGAATAAAATAAAGATTCCAATAAACATGGCAATTGGTATCTCTATAAACAATCCAATTAAGCTTTTTATATGGGATAATAAAAATTATGTTACAATTATAAGTGATACAGTAGTAGAGAAGGGTAAAAAGACATTTTTGACAGAGGAAAAAATCAGGAATCAAATGCGCAAATTAGGAAGCACACCATACCTATTAGAAAACATAGAGATTAATCTTGATGAGAACTGTATGGTACCTATAAGTACTTTAAATGAAGTAAGGCGTAAAGGGATTCAAGAACTAACTGAAAAAAGAAAAGTTTTTAACAATAGAGTAAAAATTGATAGAGAAAGTATCAAGAACAAAATTGATAAATCATTTGATTTTACCAATGATATTAAAGAACCTTCAAAAAGAAAAATAAGCATAAGTATTAATAATAAAGAGCAGTTTAATCAATTAGATATAGACAGGCTAGATAGAATATATATTCCATTAATGGATGATATAAATGATTGTATAAAAAAGGTTAATAATTATAATAAGGAAATATATATTACTATCGATAGAATAATTGGAAATAAGGATTTTATAGAACTTGAAGGTCAGTTAGATAAAATAGACATGTCTAATATTAATGGTATAAGAGTTTCAAATTTAGGAGCTATTAAATTTATTAAGGATAAATATAGTACTAATATTCATGGAGATATTGGACTTAACATATTTAATT
>DAOUQG010000122.1 GCA_030625765.1 Thermohalobacteraceae bacterium
CCTTATAATAATTAAGTAAGTAGAATAAGTAAATAGTATCAATATTAATTACTTAATCAAATTATAAGGAGTGAAGTTATGAATATTTGTCAAAGCTGTGGTATGCCAATGAAAAACAAAGAATTATATGGAAAGAATAAAGATGGTTCACCTAACACTGATTACTGTATACATTGTTATCCTAAAGGAGAATTCAACAATCCAGATGAAACTTTTGAAGAAATGGTTGAATCATGTATACCATTTGAGATGAAAGCAGAAGGATTTACAGAAGATGAAGCAAGAGAACATCTAGTACGAAATCTAAAAACTCTAAAAAGATGGGCGTAAAGAAAAAGCGACGGTAGTCGCTTTTTTTTTACCAGAGAAAGTACAGTGATATTTTTAAGCTTCATTAAATTATCATTGTAATAAATTTTCTTTGACTTATTTATTTTTGTTCATGGAACGAGATGTGCTTTATATCATACCAAAAATTCTAAAACCAATCAATATTATAGCACTGTCTGCAAGTATATGAACTATCCATGAGTTAATAAAATTATCTGATTTAGTATCAAGCCAATTAAATACTATAGCTATACTAATTAATCCAAATAGCGATAGCATAATTAGCCATGTATTAAACCACGTCTGAAATATTGATATATGATAAACTCCAAAGAGAACAGAGGAATACAAATAAGCTACCTTCTTATAATTTAATTTATAAAGATTTAAAAATATAAAACCTCTAAAGAAGAATTCTTCCAAAAATGAATTACCAAATGTTATGTATGCTCCTATTAGCGTAAAATTTCTTGGTGTTACTTTTGATCTAGTTTGCAAATCAATTACAATAGCTTGAAAATTAATGATATCTCTTAAAACATTATAAGCAATAATTAGAATTGTAAATGAAGCTATACCAAATAAAACTCCAATTCTTAATTGCTTCTTATCCAACTTATTGAGAATATTATTTTTTTCAACTGAAGACTTCATTATTACCTTATTATAAAAAACGGGTATGCCTGTAAAGAATATAATTTTTACTATAGTCCTTATTGCATAGCTTGTCTTAAAAATTAGATCTACAAAATATAGTGCAATACAAGCAGCTAACGAAGTTAATATTATATATCTCTTTTTCATTATACATCAACTCTCCTTACTCAGTATTTTATATTTAATCCCATAAATAGGTATGAATAAACTAAAATCATTCAACTACATAACAACAGAATGATGTATGTTCACAATTATATTATTACATATCCTCATAAATTATAAAAGCAATATAATTGCATTCATCAAGGGGACATAATTATTTTCAATAATTTAGTTATGAAAGGAATAGCAAGAATAAGTAAAGGGAGTTGTTCTTTTTCTGACCTTTATAGTATTGAGCCATGTAAAAATACTATAAATGGAACTTCCAGTAATATAGTCTAATAGTTTAATTTCTTTGAATTAATCATTCTAAAAAATAAAATATTCAAATAATATTTTGTGTTGAAATGAAACACATGTTTTAAAATGAAACACTAATAGCAGTTTTAATTCTTAAAAATGTGCTGAAATAAAACATATTCGATTAAAAAGAATTGTTATACTTGCAGCAATTGTAAATTTGGTATCAAAAAAGGTGATAATAGCGAGTGAATACAAAGGACACACAGATTTAAATTTTATACTGGCATAATAATTGCTTGATTATTTGTATAAGAATATAGCATAAATGCATTATATTATGGAAAATTTGTGATGATATAAGATAGGATGTAAAATTGTTATGAAACCAAAAAAATATACTAATCAAGAGAGGAACAAGAAAAATAGCACTAAGTTTATAATTATAATCTTTTATGCTTTTTCTCTTGTTCTATTTGGCTTCTTAATTGATACTCCAAAAGAAATATTTCAAGGACTATATAATATACTAACAGAACCTGATACTCTAATAACTGATTATATAGGTGTTGGAGGTATGGGTGCAGCTTTTGTGAACTCTGGCATACTAACATTAGTATTTATTTACATGTTGTATAAACTCAAAATTAATTTCAATGGGGTGACTATTGCTTCATTATTCTTAATTGCTGGTTTTGCGTTTTTTGGCAAAAATATTTTCAATGTATGGTTTATAGTAATAGGGGTCTATCTATATTCAAAAACTCAAAAGGAGAAGTTTGCAAAATATATTTATATAGCTTTATTTGGGACAGCAATATCACCAATAGTTACAGAAATAATGTTTACCACATCATCACCTTTTTTTGTTAGAATAGTATTAGGAGCTTTAATAGGAATAGGTATTGGTTTTATACTACCACCATTATCATCATATTTATTAAGAGTACATCAAGGATTTAATTTATACAATATTGGCTTTACTGCTGGGATGATAGGAACAATAGTTGTTTCTATTCTAAAATCTTATGGATTTTTAGCTAATCCTAAAATGATTTGGACTACAGGTAATAATTATACTTTAAGTATTTACTTATATGGTATGTTTTTATCTATGATAGCAATTGGATTTTATCTAAACAATAAATCCTTTAAGAATCTAAGGAGTATAATGAAGTACTCTGGAAGACTTGTAGCTGATTTTGTTATATTAGAAGGCTTTGCGCCGACTTTAATTAACATGGGAATTAACGGAATAATTGCAACAAGTTATATATTGTTAGTTAATGGAGATTTAAACGGTCCTACTATTGCAGGAATATTTGCTGTAGCTGGATTTGGAGGGTTTGGTAAACATACCAGAAATATACTGCCAATTTTTTTAGGAGTATTTCTAGGGTCATTGACTAAGATATGGAATATAAACGACCCATCTATATTGCTTGCAGCTTTATTCGGAACTGCTTTAGCACCTATAGCAGGTGAATTTGGGTGGCAATATGGGGTCATTGCAGCTTTTATACATTCATCTGTCGTACTAAATGTAGGAGTACTACATGGAGGGCTAAATTTATACAATAATGGATTTGCTGCTGGTATAGTAGCAGCAATATTAGTACCAATAATCGAAGCCTTCAGAAAGGAGGATATTTAATGAAGCACAATAAGAAAAGAATATCGAAAATAATAGATGAATTAGTAACATATTTATTTACTATGGGAGCTACAGATATCAATATTAACCTACAAGAAAAGAAAAATTACTATAAAATAATCCTTAAAAGTAATTACACTACAAAGGATAAGGACAAAATAGAAAAAATGTTGAAATGTCTAAAGTGTGATAAGCAGGAGGAAATGGAAGAGTACTATTGGGAGTTAACAGGTGAATGTAATGTTGATACAGAGCTTACATTAGTTGGAATGATGACAGATAAAGCTGATATAAACATTAGTGAGAACCAAATAGAAGTAGTTTTGTATAGGTATAAATAAAGAATTAAATAATTTACTATATAGTGTTAATGAGTGATTACAGACATGAAAAAGGAGATACTAATCAGTAAAGCATATCCCTAAATTTCAGAAAAAAATTGACAAAATAATCTAAAATTGTTACAATGTTGGATAACAAGTTAATGATCAATAAGCTATGAAGAGAAGAGTAGTTAAGAAGAATTGTTTACAGAGAGCTCCGGAAGCTGAGAAGGAGTAATAATTGTCTTAACGAAAAAAGCCTCGGAGCTTCGTATTGAACTAAGAAGATTAGTGATGATACGACGGATTCTCACGTTATTGAGATAGGGTATAAGCAGTTTGCCGTACCTGAAGAGATTGATATGGTGACATATCAATGAACTGAGGTGGTACCACGAAAGTTTATAACTCTCGTCCTTAAGATTAATAATCTTGGGGGTGGGAGTTTTTTTATTTTGAATTAAATCTTAACATAATTTGAGTCTGACAAATGATTAATTTAGACAATAGGAAGTAAGCTTTAATAAAATTAAAAGGAGTGATAATATGCATTGGTCATATAAAATAGCAAAAGAACTTATTGAAAAATACCCAGATAGAGATACGTTTGTATGTGCAGCAGGGATTAGCCCTTCTGGATCTGTTCATATAGGAAACTTTAGAGAACTAATAACAACATATTTTGTAGTTAAATCCCTAAAAAAGTTGGGCAAAAAAACACGATTTATATTTTCTTGGGATGATTATGATAGGTTTAGAAAGGTTCCTAAGAATGTAGATCAATCATTTGAAAAATATATAGGCATGCCATATTCTGAGATTCCAGATCCTTATGGGTGTCATCATTCTTATGCAGAACATTTTGAAAAGGAGTTTGAAAAATCTCTTGAGGAATTTGGAATTTATGCACAATTCATTTATCAAAGCAAAGAATATCAGAGTGGTAGGTATAATAAGCACATACTTCATGCTCTAAAGCAAAGAAAGGAAATATATGATATATTAATGCAATTTAAAACTCAAGAGCCGAGTGAAGAAGATAGGAATTCTTTTTACCCTATCACACTATATTGTGAAGAGTGTGGAAAAGATAATACAGAAATAAGGAATTTTATCGAAGAAAGTGAAAAAATCGAGTATGTTTGTAAATGTGGTAATCACAACGTATTAACAGTAATGAATGCCAAAAATATCAAATTAAATTGGAAAGTTGATTGGTCTATGAGGTGGATGATTGAAGAAGTAGTTTTTGAGCCTGGAGGTAGGGATCATTCTTCTGCAACTGGAAGCTATAATGTTTCAAAGGAAGTAGCAAGGAGAATATTCAATTACAAGGCACCTGATTATGCAGCATACGAGTTCATAGGTATCAAAGGGTCAGATAGGAAGATGTCTAGCTCATCAGGAAATATTATAACGCCAAATGAGTTATTAAAGATATATCTTCCAAAAATCATTTTGTTCATTTTCTCAAAGTATAAGCCAAGTGCTGCTTTCAATATTGGATTAGATGA
Organism: Thermohalobacteraceae bacterium; assembly: GCA_030625765.1. Lineage (GTDB taxonomy): Bacteria > Bacillota > Clostridia > Tissierellales > VENL01 > DAOUQG01. The sequence continues at coordinate 4,884 of DAOUQG010000122.1, forward strand.
GGATGTTATTAGAAATTATTCCGAGTATGAAAGGTATAAGTCAAAATATACAAGTAATTCCTTAGTGGATGAAGATTTATGTTATTCTATGGAGTTATCAGAAATTAACAATGATAACAATGTTGTACCAAAGTTCAATCAAGTAGCAGGTGTTTTGCCATTAGTAAACTTTGATGTTCAAATATTGAGAGAGGTGTTCAATAAAATTGGTGAAGAATATTGTATGGATGACATTAGAAAAATTTGTGATAGAGTAGAATACTGGATTAAGAATTGGTATCCTCAAAAAATGCTACATTTGAATAATGAAAAGAATAGTGAATATTATGAAACACTAAATGAAGTTCAAAGAAGGTGGTTATGCAATCTTTGTGATATTATTAAAAATGGATCAGATTTAAGTAGTGATCAATTATTGAAGGAAATATATGATATTTGTCATGATGATGATAAGAAGATAAAGAGAAATAACCAAAAAACTTTATTTGGTATAGTATACAGACTTGTACTAAACAGTACAAGTGGTCCTAGATTACCACTGCTCATAAAAGCATTGAGAACGGAAAAAATATTATCTTTATTAGATTTTAATATTTAAGTATAATTATCAAACATTATCTTAAGAAACTTTTTTAAAACAGAATAAAAGATGGTTAATACTCTAATTAGGACCACTAAATTATTCTTTTCTAATTATAAAAAATTATATAGATTATCACATATTTGATTACAGATTACTTAATGTCAAAAATATTTATAAAAACAGCTGAGGCTATAGCTACAGTTCACAGTGGATATAGTATCAGCTGTTTTTATGTAAAAAGGGTTAAGCTTATTAATTTCTAAGAACATGAGGAAAATAAAAATTTCAAGAATCTATATAAGAATTAGAAAAACCTTTAGTACCTTATGATGCTTATCTTGAAGGTGCTACAAGGAGTTGGGGGAATCAGTTGAAATACTAGAACCACTATAGTTAAAGGAACAGTTTATCAATAAACTTGAAAGAGTATATGAAAATTATAAGAATAGTGAATATTAAGATTTTTATAATGTAAGAGTAAAGTCTACTATCATATTATTTTGATGTAGTTTTTACCTCATTGAAAGTACAGCTAAATAAAAAATGATGAATATAATCTGATACACTAATATATAAACTATAAAATCACTCAAGATAATCAAATACTATAAAGAGATTAACACTCTATAACTTAATTTTTTCACTAACTGTAATCAAAACTACAGAAAATATAATTAACATGCACCCTATTAATGAATTTAAGCTCATTGCTTCTTTAAGTATTAATATTCCTAGAATTATACCTACGACTGGTTCAAACGTACTTAATATTGATGCAGTAGAAGGACCGATAATTTTAACTCCTTTTTGAAAGAATATAACAGCAACAATTGAGGTTAAAAAAGCAATTGCTAAAGATAGTATCCATACGTAAATATTCATACTAAATGTAATCATTCCTGTAGGTACTCCTACTAAAAAAGTAAAAAAAGAGGTAACTATTGATAGATAAAATGTCAGTACAAATAGGTTCATATTTTTTATTTTACTATGAGATATTCCTAGTATATAATAGGAATATAAAACTCCAGATATTAGAGCAAGTGTTATTCCTTTAACATTTAGATTAAGTTGACCACTTTTTAAAAGGAATATACCTAATACAGATAAAGAAAGTGCTATTGTCTTAAAAATATTTAATCTATCCTTAAATAGAATAACTGATACAATGGAAACCAAAATAGGATAAATAAAGTGAAGAGTAGTTGCCAATCCTACGGAAATATAGTTATAGGACATAAATAAAGTCAATGTGGTCGAAGCAAATCCAAGTGTACCCAGTAGTAATAAAGATTTTAATTCTGATTTTGAAATTTTCAAAGATATCCTTTTCATTAAAATATAAAATAGTAGCATAAAAACTGCCCAAAATGATCTTAAAAAAACGATAGTAAAGGCTGTAGTACCTCCTCTATAAGCATAAATAGCACATATAGGAATAACACCAAAAATTACAGCAGAAAAAATTGTATATAAAATTCCTTTTTTGTCCAATATAATCAGCTCTCCTTGTAAATTGTCATACTATGAATTTTAGCATAAAATATAAATATATCAATATTATTTCTTATAATTAGAATATATTTATCAAAAGAGTTGTACTGAAATCAAAAATTGCTTTAAATATTTCTTTCATAGAATTATTATTAAAAGGTAATAAACACAAAATTCCAAGAATTAAAAATACTATTGACAAAATGACAAATATTAAGTAAAATTCTAGTAATTAGTGAGTGTATCTAAGCATTGTGTAACAATATGTGAGCGGTACAGGGACAATTCCTACACGCAGATACTAACCCTGCGGAGTCACTATCAATGTGATTTTCGTTGGGTTTTTATTTATATAAAATGAGGTGAAATTAGGTGGAGGTGCAAAGCGGTGATAATTCTTTCAAAAATAAAAGGCTTTTGTACTATGCAAATATACCAGCGTATTTAAAATAATATCTAGTATATAATATTAGAAAATTTTAAATAGGAGGTTAATATAATGTCATCAAACAAAAACTTTGATATACCGTCAAACTTTATTCATAAAATTATTGAAAAAGATATAGAAGAAGGTGTTTACGGAGGAAGAGTTCATACGCGTTTTCCACCAGAACCTAATGGGTATTTACATATAGGTAGTGCGTATGCTATAAACATTAGCTTTAGTAGTGCTAAAAAATACGGTGGTAAATTCAATCTTAGATTTGACGATACTAATCCATGTAAAGAAGATACAGAATACATTGAATCAATACAAGAGGATATGAAGTGGATAGGATTTGATTGGGAAGACAGGTTATTTTATGGGTCAGATTATTTTGAAGAAACATATGAGTATGCAGTTAAATTGATAAAAAAAGGAAAAGCTTACGTATGCGATTTGAGTCCTGAAGAAATGAAGGAGTATAGAGGTACATTAACTGAACCTGGAAAAGAAAGTCCTTATCGAAATAGATCTGTAGAAGAAAATCTTGAGCTTTTTGAAAGAATGAAAAATGGTGAGTTTAATGAAGGTGAAAGAGTACTCAGAGCAAAGATTGACATGTCATCGCCAAATATAATATTGAGAGACCCAGTATTATATAGAATATTATATATAAAACATTATAGGACGGGAGATAAATGGTGTATTTATCCTATGTATGACTACGCACATCCATTACAGGATGCACTTGAGAATGTAACACACTCACTTTGTTCAGAGGAATTCATAGTCAATAGACCATTGTATGATTGGGTTCTTAGAGAAACAGAGATCCAAAACCCTCCAAAGCAACGAGAGTTTGGAAGAATGAGCATAAAAGGTGTTATCACAAGCAAGAGATATTTAAGAGAATTAGTTGAAGGTGATTATGTTGATGGGTGGGATGATCCACGTATGCCAACTTTGCGTGGTATGAGAAGAAGAGGGTATACTCCTGAGTCAATAATTCATTTTCTAGGAGAAATAGGTGTATCTAAGAGTCAGAGTAATGTAGATATGGAAATGCTTGAACACAGCTTGAGAGAGGACTTAAAGATGAAAGCACCTCGTACTATGGCTGTTCTAAAGCCACTTAAAATAGTTATAACAAATTATCCAGAAGGGCAAGTAGAATGGCTAGATGCAATAAACAATCCAGAAAACCCAGAAATGGGCTCAAGAAAGATACCATTCTCTAGAGAAGTCTACATTGAGCAAGAAGATTTTTTAGAAAACCCAACATCAAAATATCATAGACTATCACCAGGCAAGGAAGTAAGATTACGACATGCATATTTTATAAAATGTGAAGAAGTAATAAAGGATAAAAGTACTGGTGAAATTATTGAAATTCACTGTACGTATGATCCAGAAACCAAAAGTGGAACTGGGTTTACTGGGCGTAAGGTAAAAGGTACAATTCATTGGGTATCAGCAGATCATGCTATAAAATCAGAAGTTAGGTTATATGATAAATTATTAGTAGATGATAGTGAAAAAAATGAAGAAGCAGAGGATTGGAAGGAAAATCTAAATTCAAATTCATT
>DAOUQG010000175.1 GCA_030625765.1 Thermohalobacteraceae bacterium
CGATAAAAATTCGAATATTTCATGCTTTTTTTAGTTTAGACACAGATTCCCTTTAAAAAGCTTCGCTTTTTCAGTGACCTCAAGAGTACCTGTACCTTTTTTTCTAACAAGTCCTGCACCAAGAACAATCCACATCATATAGAAACCACCTGCGAATGCTCCCCCTGGAATAAATAATGGACCAGTAATCATGTGTACAAGTAGAACTATTATTGGTTTTATTGCTATTCCAAGTGTAGCCATCATTGCAATTATAATCAAATCAAACATGGAAAACCTATCTAGCCTTCTTTTCCTTGCCATGCTCGTAACCTCCAATTATTTGTTGACTATAATCTTAGCTACATTTTTAATCTACCAGTTTGATCCTTTACCATCTACAACTAATTGTAAAGGTCCATCTTCTTCATCTATCTCATTTCCATCAACCTTTAATCCTAAAATAGTTCCTTCGATATTTACAAGCTCAGGAGTATATTCTTTTGAATAACCGTCAGAAGCTTCAACAACAACTGTGCTGAATTCTTCTACTCCTAAGTATTTTAAAGCTTCTTTAAGAGAAATCCCTTCCCATTCTTGCTCTTTTGTAGTTCCATCTTTCTTCTTCATAGTCGCTTTAATAGCTACCATTCCAACCTTTTCTGCATCTATGCTTGTAAATTGAGCTGAATCATCATTAACACCTTCAACATTAATAGTCCATGCAGCCCTTTCTGTATTTTCTGTATTTTCTGTATTTACTGTATCTTGTTTTTCACTACAACCTATAAACACCATTGTAACCATAACTAAAACTAATAATAATGATATACCTTTTCTTATTTTTATAATATTTTCCTCCTAGTTTTTTGTATTTTATTTTATAACTTCAAATGATAATAGCTGCTTAACTGTAGTATTCTTACCAAGTCCTTCAAAATAAACAGCATATCCACCCATAGTTCTCTTATAAACAATTCCTTTTTCTATGTCTGCTTCATCAATTTCAACTGTATATCCGTCTAAAGCCTCAAATAAATATTTTTCTCCTTGGGTAAGTCCTGTTTCGTTGATAATATCTTTTAATGAGATACCTTGTTTTTCACCACATAGTTCAAATACTTTTAACCCATTTTCAAAAGAAAAGAATGCTGTTTTCCCATATGTAAACAACAACATCTCCTTAACATGCATTCCTTTTGGTAAATCTGGTAAAAGGAATAATGGTGTTTCTTTTCCAGTGACTTTTATATATCCACTTGTGAAAATTTCACTTGTCTCATTTTTTTCTAATCCATCACTTGCTTTTAAATATACAGTTTTGTCGTCACTAATTTCTTCAAACGTACTTATCAATTCGTTAACCTTTACTGCTTTATCTACACTCTCATAATATGTATAATCATGTTGCTCAATATTTTCTACTGCTGTTTCTAAAAATACTACTTTTGATATTTCAGTTTTCTCTACATTTTTTATTACTTCAATTTGTAATAGATTTCTTACCCAATACATTGCTCTCTCGTCAGGTACAACTGCTCTTAGTGGTTGAGTTTTTTCATCAAGTGGTTCCCCATTTATTTCATAAGCTAGTATTAACTCTCTATTTTTTAGAACCTCATTTGGAACTTCAATTGAATATCCATCTCCAGCTATTAATCTAATAACTGTTATGTCTTTTTGAGATTTTCCATACTTCTTCAAAACTTCATCAAATAACGCTCCAGTTACTGTGTACTCCTTTTTATCACCATTAGAGTCAATAGAAATTACATCTCTTGTTATAGCTTCTAAATCTTTTATTTCGTCTAATTTGATTTGAATATCACTATCTTCAATGCCACTAATTATTATGCTATCTTCAGCTTCCTTTTCTTTTGATGTTACTTTGCTTTCACTATCAGAACAAGCAGTGAAAATTAAGACTAATACAATCATTAAAGACAATATGCACAATTTTTTATTTGAAAATTTCATCTAATACCGCCTCTTTTATTTCTCTATAGTTTTCCATACAAACATTTACTCCTTTTGCTACAGCATTACTAGTAATTGTGGCCCCTGTTATTGCTACTACTTCATTTTGATCTTCTGCCATCATTTTAACTATCTCCAAATCTTGATTTGCTTTTTTACCTTCAAACCGTTTCAAAAACCATTTTTCAGTAACGTCACAAGCATATGATGGGGTTTCATGATGCTCTAAAACTTCTACTTCAATAACTTGATCTGTTTTTACATCTATGCTCACTGATAATCTTATTTTTGACTTATACCCTTGCATATCTGCTATCTGTACTACTTATCCAACATTCTTGTGTTCATTTACCATTTTATATACTCTTTTAATACTATCATTTTCATATTCTAACAGCCTAATTGCTTCATACCCTGAATATTTACCATCAAAATTCAAGTTTCCTTCATCTGCATTGCATGAAACTATCAAAAAATAAATGACTAACATCATTAATGTAATAATAATTTTTTTAACAATCCCACCTACTAATAAAAAAACTCCTTCCAATCATGGAAGAAGCTTCTGTTACCAACAATAACGCCAACATAAAAAACATGCATTTTACGTATTATTATTTCAGAATCTCCTTTCCACAATGGGAGGCATATTTATTTCTAAATATACCCTGTCGGTCTATATTCCATAGATTGTTAATCTTTAGGATTTATAGACTCGGAGAACAATTTAGTTTTGATATATATATTATAAAATAACGTTATGTTTGTCAAAGCTATTTGTGTAAATTATTCAAATCTAACAATTTTGCTGCATAGATTGTTGTCAACAACCCCGTCGCCTTGACACTTTGCGTCCCCTTACACTTTGCGTGTTATATATGAAATTTCCTTTTAAGCTTAATTTTATATTTTTCGGGCAACCCATAATGTAAATAAATGAACAATATAGATAGAGGAGTTAATGCTATCGTAACAATTATTGACCAATATAATTTCACGTACTCCTTTGTATACAATGAAATAAACGCTTCTATACCAATACAATAGAGTGCTATAGATAGTAATATATAGGTTACAATATTGAGTCCTTTTTTCTTAGTTCTTTCAATAAGATATGCAATAATGATTATTTCTAATGCACCCATAAAAACACAAGGAAATCCAATTGATACAATCCATTCTAATTTTCCATTAAATACATCTATGAAAAATAACAAGATAATTGTATTCGTACTCACTCCAATTAATGATATTCTAAAATTAGGTATGAAGCCAAAGAAAAAGTACAAATATATCCAAGCTGCAATTACACTAACAATACTATACTTTGCCCATGCCAGTTTTCCTGAAGCTGTAATATTTTGAAATAGTATTAATCCTATAACAGATAAAAATATCACTGAGATTATAATAAATGCTTTTCTTTTTCTTCTTTTAACTTTTTTTGGATATATGTTTTGTGGTAAAGGAAATCTGTCAATATATTCATTTTCCTCTATTTCGATTATGGGTATAGAAAAATCACATAAAGGACATTTTCTTACATTGTTGTCAACCTCCACACCACATTTTGAACAGTATGGCATATTACTTCACTCCCTAATTCGTTTCAATTTTAACTGGTATATTCATTTTTCTTATTTTTCTAAAGAAAATTCTTTCTATATCTTTATTGTTTGTTAGTTTTCCAAAAGTAATGTAAAGCTTATCTTTATAGCTTATAAGTGCTACTTTTATAATATTTCCTTGACTAGGTGGAGGTATTACTTCAAATCTTTCTATGTAATCTTCTATTTCTGCTGGCATGTTTACCTTTCCCATATTAGATAATCCACTTGTATACCGACTCTCTGCCAAAACATTATATGCTACAGGTAGAATCATATCCTTAAGAACTAGCGGAAATAATCTCTGAATAATAGATAATTCACTCTTGACATTCATTGTTATTTGCTGAGAAATATATCTTTTGTCCACCTCTCCTTTCATATAATGATGAACGTATCTTAATATGTCATCAAAACTATATGTACCAAGCCTAGGATCTATTTGTGGTGTTACACTTATAAAAAAATTACGCATTGTTTTCGAAGGATATATAGGTCTTAAGTTAATAGGTACATTAAGTATTATTGGCTTTATTAGTCTATTTCTTTTTTTATGAGGTAACGAATATACTACTTCAATTATTGATTGAAAATAAAGCGCAAGAAGAAATTCTGTTAAAGAAACATTATGTTCTTTAGCTTTAGATAATATTAATTTAACAGGGATTATTCCATTCACTATCTTATATATACCCTTTGGTACTAATCGAAATGGAAAGTGAAAAGCTTTATTTTTTCTGCGTAATTTAGGGATTTTCTTATTATAATATTTTTTGAATGCATCCTCGTATTCTTCTTCATGAGGTTTTTGATCATATTTAAAGAACCCTTCTGATTCCTGAACTTCTATTCCTTTTAGTCTAAAATATTCTACTACTAATGACTTTATAAAAATTAATGCTCCAGTACCATCTGTTATGGCATGTGAAAATTCTACTGATATTTTTTTATTATAATATAAAACTCTAAAAGGAAACTTCCCTCTCTTTTTCATTTCCATGTTCATACATGGATAAAAAGTTTCTTCTTCAACTTGCGGCACTTTATCTGTCTGAACAAAATAATACCAAAAAAAACCTGACTTCAAATTCACTTGAAAATATGGGAATCTTGGCATTAGATTTTCAAGAGCATTTTGTAATATTTGAGGACTTACTACTTCTGTTAAAGTAGCAGAAAATCTGAATAGCGTACTTACTCTTGTAGACATAATTGAAGAATATAGCTTGCCAGCATTGTCAAGACGAAACCAGTTGTTCTTTTCATTTTTCATTTTTGAATCCTCCATATTTCCCATAAAACCTTAGTCAGGAACTCTGAACTACGTTTATATTATTAATATAATACATTAAATCATTATTGCATTATAAATTTTATATAAACATTATATATTATATTTTACCACAATAAAAGCATTCTAAAACCTTGCATCATGTGATACAAAAATATACCTTATAAACCATTAATATAGTTTATAAGGCTTTGTAGTTTTCATACTTAGCTTAAATCATTAGGATTACGTATGCAAAACTTTTAGACTTTTTTTACATTAACTCAATTGTAATTTTTTATGACTGAGTTCAAAAAAATCTACTCCTTTTAATTATTTCAAATAATAACTTAAAAAGTCTATTAGAGTTATAATCACATGTCATAGTTTTGACAAAAAACCATATCCTATTTGAAAAAAATAAGATTTTTCCTATTATTCTTATAAAATTTAATTCTATCATCTCGTGTCTTGGTATGAAACTCAAATAAGTGTCCATCAGGGTCTCTAAAATAAATTGACCTTCCTTCTTCATTTTGTCTCGGTCTTCCTTCTTTTATGTATACATTTAGCTCTTTCAATTTTTTTAGTACATGTATATACTCCTTTTCTTGAATTGAAAAACTAATGTGAGTATAAGACTCATATATTTCTTTTCTTGAAATATTATTTTCAACATTCAAGGCTATCCATAACCCATTTAAATCAAAATACGCTAATTGCTCTCCCTTTACAATAAGTTTTGCTCCAAAGACATTCTTATAAAACTCAATGGACTTTTCTAAGCTTGTTACTGAAAAGGTTATATGGTTAATTCCTTTTATATTCATTTACTCTCACCACCGATGTTGTCTCATCCAAATATTATTGTTTTTCTGTTTATTATAACATCTTGGTAAATCCTATTGTTAAATCATCGTCAACGTTTAGTTTATCCCCATATTTCATTTGATTTTCTCTATAATATAAACCTAACCCATCAGGTATATACCCTCTTTTTACATATAATATTTGAGCAGCACCATAGTCTGAAATCAAACCTACTCTTATCCCAGCAATATCAGATTTCTCTTTAATTCTTTTCTCTGCTTCATTCATTAGCATATATCCAATATGCTTTCTTCTATACTTTATAAGGACATTAAAATCCATTATCTCGGGTATATACCTCTCTATAAAATAAGGATATGAGGACTTCCATACTATAGTTATATATCCTGCAAAATCATTATTATATTCAGCAACTATTATATCTCTCAATCCTTCTGACTGTTCCTTTAAGTAATTCTCATATTGCTCTCTAGGTTTATTCCATCCCTGCTGAGTAAATGCGCTTGATATTACTTCACAATCTTCATGTTTTAAATTTCGTAAATTATATTCACTCATATTATCACCTCTTACACGAACTCATTTTTGTCATTATTTACTATATTTACTCAATTAATTTGATATCTCAGAATACTTAATTAGCTCACTTATGTTTAATACCCAGATTTTTTTCCTATCAGTTCCTCGATTTTAATTTTTATTATAGCAACTCTTTCAACTGCTTTATCATTATATATTAATTCTTTCTCGTTTGAGTATTT
>DAOUQG010000258.1 GCA_030625765.1 Thermohalobacteraceae bacterium
GGAGTTGTCTTTGTGTCTTTTTCATCAATTTTGATTAGGAAGTCTATATCTCCATCTTTGATAATAGCATTTTACAGAATGTTTTTTACATGGCTATTTATTGTACCATCTATACTTTTAAATAAAAGATCTGAGCTAAAAAATATAGACAAAAAAACATTGACATTATCAATTGTAAGTGGTGTGTTTTTAGGATTTCATTTTGCAACATGGATATCTTCTATAAAATACACATCCATTGCAAGCTCTGCAATTCTTGTAAATACACATCCAATCATGATAGTAATTGGGAGTTACATTGTTTTAAAAGAAAGAATTTCGAGAAAAGAACTTCTGAGTATTTTCATAACTTTTTTAGGAAGCATTATGATTTCATGGGGTGGTTTTAGTATTGGACAAAATGCTGTTTATGGTAATACTTTAGCAATACTTGGAGCAGTTTTTGTTGCATGTTATATGATGATAGGAAGAGTTTCAAGACAAAAAATATCATCTGCTACATACACTTTTATTGTGTATTTGAGTTGTAGTATTACTTTGTTGTTACTTACATATTATTCAAAGATTCCTTTATACCCTTATTCTTTAAAAGAATTTCTTATTTTCTTAGGGTTAGCAGTTTTCTGTACTATGTTTGGACACAGTATATTTAATTGGTCTCTCAAATATCTTAAACCATCATTTGTATCTATTTCGATTTTAGGAGAACCAGTTTTAGCTACATTGTGGGCAATTATATTTTTTAGTGAAGTTCCTTCAATCTGGACAGTATTTGGTGGGATTACTGTTATTTTAGGGATATTTTTGTACTATAAATAGTAACTGTATATTTTGATAATTTTTCAATTTTATTATGATTCTTCAAATCTCATTTCTGATAAAAAAATGCCATATCGTTTATATATGATTCAAATTACCTAGTAAAAATATTTAAAATTATGTTATTTGGGTAAGCTAATTAATAAATAACCTAGTCTATTTAATCAAACGATAATAGTACAATGAAATGAGGTTTGGATATGGATTCTTTTGAGAAATACTATGGTAAAGTATTTAGAACATTTTTATGGGTTTTAAACCCATTTAAAAAAAAAGTAATAAGAACTGAATGTCAAGTTCATAGGTTTATTAATAATAAAGCAGTAAAGCTGCTTAATAAATATAACTATTATAAAGAGTATGATTTTTACAATTTTTATCTAGAAGAATTAAATAGGGGAGTATTTTGGGCTGATCAGGATTTCAAAAGCATTAATCATTTTTATAGTCCATCAAGAAAAAGAGGGCTATTCGGTCATTCTAATGCACTAGCACTTACTCAAAAATATTATGAAAAAGCGAAACAATGTTGGGAAAAGGGAAATATAAATAACTGTGTATTTTATTTAGGTGCTTGTGTACATCTAATTCAGGATATGACTATACCTCAGCATGTAAATATTCGGCTTCTAGACAGCCATAGAAGATACGAGAATTTTGTAAAAGCTACATATGATGTTGTTGAAGAGTATACTTCTAATGAGAAACCAATAGTATTTCATGATCTAAGTCAATATATCAAATATAATTCAGAAAAAGCATTGGAGATATATTATGAATCTAGGGACATTATTAATAATAAGGAAAGGTTCCATAGTGTAACTAGCCATATACTCCCATTAGCTCAAAGAACTACAGCAGGATGTTTAATTATGTTTTTAAAAGATGTAGATTTTAGTGATGGAGAGTCAATATGATATTTCTGAGCAAACTAATTTATCTAAAATCATTAGGCACTCACTTCTATAAGTGGGTGCCTAATGATTTTAGATAAAATGGACGTATATTTTTATAATAACGTTTTTTTATATATTAGTTTTACATATTGAAAAAATCATGAATTACATGTAAAATTAATACTTGTAAGTATACATTTGAGGGATGAAATAATGCATATCGAAAAGACTATTAAGATAAATATTTATTTAATATTGATATCTGGAGCTTTGATACCAGTTTTATCTATTTTTTTTGTAGGTATTCTAATTTTATTTTCAGTCATATACTGTCAGAAAATTAATTTTTTTATACAATTAAAAGAAAATAGAAAATTGTTTTTTTTAATAATAATAATGATAGTAACATCGTTATTGTCTGAGCTATGGTATATCAGTATTTTTTTTACGATACTGTTTGTTATTAAAGTTCTATTTTCGGTACTTGTTTCTATGTATTTTTCAGAGAAAGATATAAAAAATTTGATATTGGTTTTATTAATTCTAGGAATTCTAGTTTCGGTGATAGGATTGTTACAAATCGTTATAGGGTCACTAGAAATGCCTGAAAGTTGGGTAGATGCAAGAATTTATAAGCTTAATTTTCGTGTTTATTCTACCTTTTATAATCCTAATATCTTTGCTGCGTTTTTGAATCTGATAATAATCACAGGCATAATTACAAGGCTGAATTATAAAGATAATATTTTTAAATTTCTAAGCTTAATTACAATTAGCGTTTCTGTTATATCCTTGATGTTAACGCATTCAAGAGGTGGATGGATATCTTTGTCATTAGCTTTGTTAGTAGCATCCTTTTTTGAAAAAAGATTATTCAAATACTTCTTTGCTTTAACAGTAGCTTTACTTAGCTTCGATTTTTTAAATGGCACTCATAGATTGGATCCAAATAATATCATTGTTGATTCAAGTATAAACTATAGATTTGAGATTTGGAAAACTTCACTTAAAATTATCCTAGAAAATTATATATTTGGAGTAGGGAGTGGG
>DAOUQG010000007.1 GCA_030625765.1 Thermohalobacteraceae bacterium
GTAGAAGTTAACTGTATCACCAGCATAAATTTCAATATCTTCATCAAATATTAAAGTAACTTCTGTTGGTTTAGCATCTTCATAACCAATAACTACTGGACCTACTTCATCTTCAGTTACTGTTACATCAAATGAATTAGGAATAACTCCGAATCCAGCAAAGTCTTCTACTCCAGCGCTAATATCAATTGTATGAGATCCTTCTTCTAGAACTGCATATAATTGTACGTTAGCTTCTGTGTTATTGTTTAGTAAAGTTACACTCTTAATGTATAAGTCTCCACCGTCAACTTCAAAATCAGCTTTTGTTGCTAACTCAATTGGCTCAGTGAAAGTAACTTTAATAGTGTCATTTCCAACAACTTCAGCTTTTACAGGTTCAGGTAAAGTTGTATCTAGGAATTGAATATCTTCAACAGTAGTCTTAGCAATTTTATTTTCGTTTGTATCTTGAACATCTTCAATTGTTAAGTCTACTTTTTCTTGTTGTTGAGCTTCTTCGTGTTCGTCTACTCCTATAGTACTTGAATCATCAAGTTCCATTGTAATTATTACTGTTTTCTTATCGCTTTGTAAAGCAAATGTAGAATCAGCATCTATTACAGCATTTCCAGAAGTAACAAGAGTGTAGTTAGCTACATTTGTAGCTGAGTCTTTATCAACTTCTTTGTTAAACTTAACTACTATTTGATTTAATCCACTAGTAGTTACTGACTCAACACCAAAATCATAAATAGCAGCTTCAACTGTATAAGCAGCAGTTACTTTACCATAATTTTCAACAGTTCCAGCTACTGTAGCTTCGCCAACTACTGTAGTGTCACACTCAGCCCAAGTTACTGCAACGTCTTTAGTAGCACCATTGTCTAATGTAGCTACTAATGTTTCAGGAAGAGTTAATTCTTCACCTTCAACTACTGTCATAGCTTCTGGAGCAGCTACTTTAACGATAGTTCTTGGCATTTCGATTTCTAACTCTTCAGCTAATGTTCCGCTTTCGTCAGCTTTTGTAGCATCAAGAGCATTGTCTACTAATGCAGCGAAATATCCTCTTGTTAATGTTCCTTCTCCAAGACCGTTCATAAGTCCTACTTCTGCAGCTAATTCAGGAGTTTCACCCCAAGTTGGGTCGAATCCTAAAACTCTAAGTAAGTATATTTGAACTTCTTGAAGTGTAGCAGCGTTAGTTGGTTTGAAAGTTCTAGTTCCATCTGCAGCTACATAACCAGTTGTTAAGTTCTTTGCCCATGCCCATGCAATGTATGGTGCAAAGAATGGATGATCAACATCTTCAAAAGGTGCTTTTAAGTTGAAGTTTTTAGCAAAACCTTCTTCACCCATTAAACGTGCTGACATTACGATTAATTCTTGTCTTGATAATGAATCTTCTAATCTTAATCCATTTTCGTCCCCAGTTAGGACTCCTAGATCGTTTAGAAGTTGGCCTTGCTCTGCATATTGTGATTCAACATCAGCAAATACAGGAGCAAAACATCCAAGCACTAATGAAAGTGCAAGTACTAATGAAAGTATCTTCTTCATTTTTCAAAGACCTCCTTTGATATAATATAATTTTTTTGACAGAAGCAGATTTCAAAGACAAAACCTGCATTCTAAACTAAATTATAACACCGACTGTTTAGACAGTCAATGTGACAAGCCGTTTTGTAATGAAACTGTAATATAGCTTCTACATCCTTTTCATTACATTACTAATTATATAGTATAGGTCATATAAATACCATTACAGTAGTATTACAATTTCTTTTCGTTAATATTACACAATATACTATAAAAGATAAAAGGTACCCCCTACAATATATAGGAAAGTACCTTTTATAATAGTCTTTATGATTTTAATTTTTACATTTCTTATTTTTAACTTCTTTAGTTGCTTTTACAAACTCTCTGAACAATGGATGACTCCTAGTTGGTCTTGATTTGAACTCTGGGTGGAACTGTGCAGCGACAAACCATGGGTGTTTTTTAAGTTCTACGATTTCAACCAATCTCTCATCAGGAGATATACCACTTATAACTAAGCCGTGCTCTATAGCCTTGTCTCTAAACTCGTTGTTAAACTCGTATCTATGTCTATGTCTTTCGTATATTAGCTCTTCTTCATAGGCTTCCTTTGCCTTTGAATCATCCGAAATCTTACATGGATATAGACCTAGTCTCATAGTACCACCCATATCTTCTATATCTCTTTGCTCTGGCATCAGGTCTATTACAGGGTAAGGTGTTTCAGGTGCAAGCTCAGAGCTATGTGCTCCCTTTAATCCTATAACGTTTCGTGCAAACTCTATAACCGCCATCTGCATTCCTAGGCATATCCCTAGGAAAGGTATGTTGTTTTCTCTAGCATATTTTACAGCACATATTTTCCCTTCTATGCCTCTATCTCCAAAACCACCAGGTACTAATATACCATCAACATCCTGCAATTCCTGCATGCAGTTATTTTCATCTAACTTTTCTGAATGAATCCACTTGATATCTACATCAACCTCATTTGATATACCTGCATGTCTTAATGCTTCCGCTACTGACAAATATGCATCCTTTAGCTCTACATATTTACCTACTAAAGCTATTTTAACCTTGCCCTTTGGATTTTTAACCTTCTCAACTATACTTTCCCACTCTGATAGATTCTTTTCCTTACAATCCAGCTTCAAATGGTTGATAACCATTTGTGCAAGTCCTTCCTTTTCTAATATAAGTGGTACTTCATAAAGAGTCTCTGCATCTGGGTTTTGAATAACATCCCCACTATCTAGGTCACAGAAGAGTGCAATCTTATCCTTTAACTCTTCTGTAAGCTGATGCTCTGTTCTACATACTAATATATCAGGTTGTATACCTAAGCTCCTAAGCTCTTTTACACTATGCTGAGTAGGCTTTGTTTTTAACTCTCCTGCTTTGCTTAGATATGGAACAAGCGTTACATGTATATACATAACTTTTTCTTTGCCTGCATCATATTTTATCTGTCTAATTGCTTCTAAGAAGGGGAGACTTTCTATGTCTCCAACTGTTCCTCCAATTTCTGTGATAACTACATCTACTTCTTTCTCCTTTGCTACTCTAAATACTCTTTCTTTTATCTCATTTGTTATATGAGGAATTACCTGAACAGTCCCCCCTAAATAAGCTCCTTTTCTTTCTTTGTTTAGAACCGACCAATATATCTTTCCAGTTGTTACGTTGCTGTTTTTACTTAGGTTTATGTCTATAAATCTTTCATAGTGTCCTAGGTCTAAGTCAGTCTCAGCTCCATCATCTGTTACAAACACCTCTCCGTGCTGATAAGGACTCATTGTTCCTGGGTCTACGTTTATATATGGGTCAAATTTTTGAATAGTTACTTTAAGGCCTCTGCTCTTTAGTAATTGTCCAAGTGATGCTGCTGTTATTCCTTTTCCTAAGGATGAAACTACACCACCTGTAATAAAAATATACTTGGTAGACATCCCACTCGCTCCCTTCACGTTTATTATTGTTATTTATTTTATAACTTGTTGATATACAATTATAACTTAATAAAACCCTAACATAGGGTATTTCATTCTCAACTTTCAATTTCTATAATAACTATAGTAGTTTATATCAAATAATAGCAATTGTCAACGGTATAGAAATTGAAAATTATTACTGTTATAATTGACTAATTTTTACATGTCTAGTTTCATCAAAAGAGACCTAAAATATACTTATTTAGGTCTCTGATTATACTACTAATAATATTTAGCTAGTTAAAGTTTTCATTTTCAATTTTTAATTTTCATCTTTTTCACTAAGTACTTCTATTGCCTTTTGCAGCTGCAAGTCCTGAATAGATTCCGCTATATATGATGATAAAGCTTCATCTAAAGTTTCTTGAGTTGTGTAGTCAAGTGTACCATAACTCCATAATCCCTTATCTAATTGGAACTTTTTGATAGCTTCAAATGTTATTTCGTCCAATACTCCATCTGGCTCAGTTACTTCATATCCTAATATGCTTAGTATTTGTTCTGCTGCTAGTACATCTAATCCTACTGTATTTAGAGTCAGTTTATCCTTCATTCTAAAGTTTGGTATATCTGCTAAATCTATATCAAATGTAGGAGGAGTGTTTTCAACTACTATATCTGGTTCAACCCCTATACCGTTAATTGAACGCATATTTGCTGTGAAATACTCTGCAGTTGTTATCTTTAATCCCTCACTTTTTCCAAAGTGATTCATGCCATAAATAGTTTGAACTGTTCCTTTTCCATAGGTTGTAGTTCCTATTATGGTTCCAACCTCTGTATCTTGAACTGCACCTGCGAATATTTCTGATGCACTTGCACTTCCTTCGTTTACAAGAACTGCTAACTCATATTTAGTTTCTTTTAAGCTTGAGCTATGAGTAATTATTTGGTCGTTATTCCTTTTCTCATGAACGATAGGCCCTTCAGGTATAAAATAGTTTAGTATAGCTACAACCTCATCTAAAAGACCTCCTGGGTTGTTTCTAAGGTCTATTACTAGCTTTTCAATGTTTTTTGAATCCATTTCAGCTAAAGCTGTCTCAATATTTTCAAGAGTATGAGAGTTAAATTGAGATATTCTTATATATCCTATGTCATCCTCTAATATTTCATATGATACAGGGTTGATTTTAATTACATCTCTAGTTATATCGAAATATAGTATATCTTTTTCGCCCTCTCTTAATATCCCTATCTTAACCTGAGTACCTGTTTCGCCTTTGATAATGTTTGCAGCTTCTTCTGTTGTATATCCTTTGATATCTACGCCATCTACGGATACTATCTTATCTCCTGCCAGCAGACCAGCTTTATCTGCTGGAGTTCCTTGAATAGGAGAAAGAACTGTTACATAACCATCCTCTTCTACAATATATACTCCTATGCCACTGAAATCACCAGATATATGTCCAAAGAACTCTTCATATTCCTCTGGATCATAATAGCTGCTGTTCTTATCCAATGTATCAAATATTCCCTTTACTGCACCTTCTATCAATTCGTCAGTAGTCTTTTCACCTACGTATTTTGACTGTACAAACTCAATTATATACTTCAAATACTCCATTTCGTTATTTAACTTAGTTTCTACATCAACCTCTTCTCCAAAACTTAACATTGGAGTTAAAAGCATTGGAATGAAAAAAGCTAGTATTATCAATATGACTATTATTCTTTTAAGTCTTTTATTGTTTTTCATTGTTTACCCCTTCCAAGCAATTTTTATTTTTAATGCTTCTTTTTAGTAGTAGTTTATGATATTCTCCCTATAGTCTTTTTTCAAGTTTTCCTGTAGATACGTTATAAATCTATTTAAAAATGTTGCTGCCTCTGCTTTTGTCATATATTCATTAGAATATAAGTATCCTTCTGGAGTTCCTTTTGCAAGTCCTATTCGGTCAGCTACATATACAGATTTTTTCGCCCATACAGGTATTCTTTCATCATCATTAAATCTCGTTTCAAAAGGTAAGCTTGGTGCTAGCCCTTCTAGACCTATTGCTCTAACTACTATGGTTATAGCCTGTGCCCTTGTTAGTTTGCCATTTGGTGAAAATTTATTATCTCCAACACCACCCATAATGCCTTTTTCCTTTACTGCCTCTACATATTTATAGTCTAGGCTATCCTTTGACACATCACTAAAAATCGAAGGAGTAGTGTCAGGCTTAACATATGACCTTTTTACCTCTTGTTCTTCTTCTACCAGATTCATAGCTATAGCTATCCATTTTGCAAAGTCAATTCTATTTGTAGGAATATCTGGTCCAAAGAACCTTTGAGTTTGATCTGTTCTTTTTAAGCTTGAAATCCTTTTAATATCATTTTCTGCCCAATGTCCTCGTATATCCTCATATTTTGGTATAAAAAGCTTTTTCTGTGTTGGTAGTGTTTCAAATCTAGTCTGCCCCTCGCCTTTGTTCCTATTGATGTCAGGCATGCCCAAAGCATCAAATGTAGGTAGGTTATAATTGTATGCCATTATTGTTTCTTCCTGATCTGTCAACGTGTATCCACTACTAAAGCTTGTTTGGAAAGGAAGGTTATCAAAATACTCCATTCTTTTAGTTCTGTTGAATGAAATATCTGTATCCCCATATCCAAACCACTCAATTAGTTCTCCTGAGCTCGCAGAGCTATAGTTTTGATATGAAATATCTTTATGAATCTTCTGAGTTTGTGTAGCTCCCCAATAATGGTTATACCCATATATTTCTCCTGTAATATCAACTATTACTTTACCTTGAGTTTCGTTTATAGTATAGGTTTTAGTTCCAAGCCAATTACCTGCATAGAAGTTGACAACAGGCTGCATGTCATCAATAGAAGAGCTATGAAACTGATAATCAGTTAGAGTATAGATATTGCTACCTACTGTTATCTCTTCATCATAATCAACTATGTTATTTGTTTCTATTGTCTGCGTTTCATGAGAAGTATTGTCTATAACTCTCTCTAATTCTATTTCCCTTTCTAATACAACTGTTTCATTTTGATTTGACAGCTCATATTCATATGATAACTCATCATCATCTATTTTTATTTCTACAGTTCCTTCAAGCAATATAGGTTGTCCAGTTAAAAATATCACTTCCTTATATTGCTTTGTATCATTGTAGTCCTGCTCATTTTTATGGATGCCACCTTCAAATCCAGCGTTGTTGTTGTCTGCGCTTATAACGATAGGACTAAATAATAATAAAGTAATAAGTACTATGCTAAGCAGCTTCTTTATATCCATATATACAGCCTCCCTTCAAAGGACAATTTACTCAACTATCACTAAATGACCTATATTATTTTTTCTTATTATATATAGTTTGTCTCCATTTTTGATGTTATCTAAGCTTGATCGTTTTCCATTTTTAATTAAGATAGCTTGTGAAACATCTATATCTATGTTGGAGATGTTGATATTCCATTTCTGTCTAAATTCGTTCCAATCCTTTATTTGTTCTATGGTTATTGTGTTATTAGTTATATCAACATCATTAACTGTAGCAGATGTTATAATCTCTTCACTACTATAGCTTGGTACAATATCTATTGCTGTTATCATATTATCATATTCTACTGCATAAATATACTCATCTCTGTAATTATCGTCTTTATCTACATCAGCTGGGTATAATCTGCTGTTGTTAAATGCTTCTACAGATACAGCTTTTGGTTCTTCTCCTCTAAAGTCAATAATACTTGTTTCTTCACTAATTTCAAATGTAGTTACCTTGTTAATATCATTCCAACCAGAGTTTGACAATCTATCATAGTTCCATAGTTTAAAACTATATTTAGATATATCATATATTTTATCCTTATACAAAATAGCTTGCATGTTGTTTGGAGTTTCAACAGATATAAATGATGCAGTGTTATTAGTGTTTTGAGAAATTACAAATATCTCCTCATCCAATCTTAAATTGTATGGATGTATCAATCTTCCATCTTTAACAATGATAGTACTGTCATCAAAGAACATATCACTGTAATCTACCTCAATTCTATTGTCCCCGTAGGTTATCTTCTGCAGCTTGTTATAATACTTTCTTTCATAACCATTTTTAAACACTAACCTAATAGCTTCTTCTTTACTGTAGTTATTGTTTGTAACGATGTAAAGCTCTTTGCCTATATAGTCATTTAGATACCCTTTTGGTATTTTTTTGCCATCAAAATATATTTCAGCACTGTCTGATAAAGGAATCTTCATATCTCCAGGATTATCCTTCCATATAGTATAGTCATAGTAGGAGACATCTGTTAAGATTATTTCATCTCTACTCCTATTGAACATATATAGCTTGGCTTTTATTAAGTTTTCTATTTGCTTATCTGGTGCTGCAACATAAACCTTACTAGGAATATTTCCTTGGTAGGTATCAAATTCTAATCTAACTATATCGCCTTCCTTGATTCCACTTAAACCGATATATTCATCATCCTTTATTATAGAAGCACTCGGATAAATAATAAACTCCTGTTCTTCTTCATCATCTATTAACGTGATACTGTCATTTTCGGTATTTATTTCTAATACCTTTCCAATATGAATTCTTCCACCTTTAGGAATGTACCCTTCTTCACCAATATCCAAATATCCGTCAATAATAATAACATTTCCATTGTTTATTCCTAGAGTTATCTCCTGTCCATATAGCAGGTCATTTAATCTAACTGATTGATCGTTGATTTTTATGTCTGCTCCTGGAGATACCTTGTAGGTATAATTATTCTCATCTAAATCTGTTATAGATATCGTATAGCTTTCACTATCTGTTCGCTCTACAAAGCCTTCTATAACTAGCTCAGGCTTATCTAAAACCTCGACAAATATCACTTTATTTTCAGGTGAAATATAATATTTAATATAGTCGAATTTGTTTATCTCGTTTGGAAAAACAAGTTGTCCACTTTTAAATCCTACAAATCCTTTATCGTATAAAGGATTTTGTGACTGTTCTATTATAATATTGATAAGACTGTTATCATCATTTTTTACTGTTAATATTTTTTCATCAATCTGTATACCATCCTGTGATCTAAGCATAGTATTTGTTTTGTCGACAATCCCAGTTCCTATTTTATATTCCATTTTTATCAAGAAGTCCTCGAAAATATTATCAAGAAGCTCAGCCATTTCTCCTCTAGTTATGGATAAAGAAGGATTGAATTTACCAATATTATCTCCACTCATTATTCCGTTTTGCAGGATAGCTTCTATTATTGGAATGTTTTGAGTTTCTATCTTATCATAATCATTTAATGAGTATATTTTATATTGATCCTTTCCATATATAGGCTCAAGCCCTAAGACTCTATATACCCATACTGCTACCTGCTCTCTTTTAGCAGGCTTTTTCCAAGAGTATTTGTTTTCAATTTTTTCAGTCACTTCTGCTCTTATTGCTTGAAGCTGATTGTTTGTAAGGTTATCATCATCCTCGTAAACCTCATAAGTATCTTCTATTTCTTCATCAATATACTCTTGTAATGATGGTGTAAAGCTAGTTATACTATTTATTTCATCCTGAGTTAATATGTTATTGTTTTGAGCTACCTCTAAATATCCTCTAGCCCAATAGTCACCATGATTAAGTATTGTATATTTGCCTGTATCATTATTGCCAAGGGAAGCTTCTCCTGCTTTTTGTGCCTCTGCTTCTAATCCCATAAGCCTAACCAAAAGAACTATCGCCTGTTCTCTAGTAAGAGTATCATCAGGTAAGAAGTCATTATATCCCATTCCTTTTATTATAGATAGAGCACTAACCCTTATAACAGGCTCTCTAGCCCAGTGACCATCTAGATCAGTAAAGTTGATATTGCCATACAAATCCTTATATGTTGAAAAACCATAGTAGGTTTCTCCAGCATCCACCTGCTGCCCAATGGATGCTGGTATCAAGGAAAATATAATCATAATAGTTATTATCATAGACAAGTTTTTTTTCATAGGTTCACCTCTTTTTTTCATCAATGCTGCCTATTTCTTCTCAACTATCACAAACTTACCAGCTTCATGTACTGATGCTTCGACATGATGTAGGTATTTTACAAGTGTATAGTCAAAGTATGATTTTGATATGGAAGTCAACGCTTCAATGTTGTTTTCCATTGGATTATATGTATATAAGTATAGGTTATCTTTGTCTAAGTCTCCTCTATCTATCAATAATCCAAAATGTATACTATATTTTAAACTAAAGCTCTCTAGGTTTTTCTTACGCTGCAATATGAAGTCAATGCTAAATGCATCTGATACAGCTTTTTCTTTTCTTGAAAGCTTTTTAGTTATTCTAGCTTTTTCAGCTTCACTAAGCTTAGTTATTACTATCTTAACATTTGTATCCTCTAAATCATCTCCCTTATACGGTACACTTTGTTTTATGTTAGGTAATGAAATCTCAGTGTTTATAAACTCAGTCTTTATAACTATTTTACCATAAATTCTCCTAGCTACTGCTAATGGTACAGTTACGTCAATGCTTTTTGTGTCTCTATATTGAGAATCTCTCAAATCAATGGTGAATTGCTCCTCAGTATAAAAGTCTGGCAATACTATAGACGCATTTCCGTTTGAAAAAGTTTCATTTCTTTTTGTCTCTCTTTGTTCTGTATATTTATCAGTACCTTCATCAAGTGCAGTTGGCAATGTTTTAGTATCTGCTTCTGCGTAATTTGTTGAGCTACCAAAAGCATTTAGTGCCCAAAGTTTAAAATAATACTGCTCATTTTGTTCTAAGTCTTTTATGCTATATTGTAGCTCTGTAGTTTCACCTAAAAACTCGTAATTTTTATCTTCTTCCTTGCTTGCCAATATTTTATATCTTTCTGCTCTCGCTGTTTCATTCCATGTTAAGATGATTGAACGTTCATTACCTGGATTAGCCTCAAAGCCTGTTGGTACACCTGGGTAAGGTAATATGAATTTTATCCCTGCTGTTTCTGTTCCTCCGTCTGTATTTTCTACCCTTAATATAAATGTATTCTCTTCCTCTATTGGAGCTGTTAATATCTCTATAGTATTTTCATTTATAAAGTTTACCTCCTGTACTTCCTTGTCATCTATTGTTACATTTACTCCCTCTAAAAACATCGTACCTTTTATGACTACTTTTTCTCCGCCTGTAGTATGAACTATGCTTGGCGACAGTGATGTAATAGTTGGACTTGATGTATATGTAAAACTGTTCTTTGCTGTAGTCTCTCCTAGTGGCTCGATATTTTTAACATATACATCAACTGGTCCTAAAACCTTACTTGAAGGCAGCTTGACAAGTAGCTTTTCTGATGTTGAACCGTCTTGTACACTTGCAGTTTTGTCTCCAATTTTTACTACTACATTATATCTACTATCATGTACTGCAAAATTACTACCTTCTATTGTTATAATATCTCCACCTGCTACACTTCCCTTATTAGGAGTGATCTCATTTATTACTGGTAATACTCCTCCAACCTCTCTATATACATAATATATAGGTATATTAAGTGTTTCATCAGCAGATGTAACAGAGCCTACCCCCTCTACCTCTACTGTTATTAAAAGTGGATTATTTACCTTCGCGCTACTAGGTATGCCCTTGGATCTTACTCTAATAAAATCATTTGTTACTCCATTTGTAAGCACCTCTGCCTCTTGTCCTCCTATTTTTACCGATAAAGGATTCTTAAAGCCACTTCCCTCTATAGTAAAGGTTATACCGCCCTCTACTGTTGATTCAATTATATAATACTCTTCTGAACCTTCTTCAATCTTTATCTTTTCAATAACATCTACAATATCTGTCATTTTAACGTCTACTAAAGGATTGGTGTATTCAAACTTTTCTTTTGCTGTTGCTGTGTATCCATCTGGATTTATCAGCGTTACTGGAACTCCTTTTGGAGCAATTGTATAATATGATGGTGTCCATACCGCTAACTGTCCTGCTCTAATCAGCTCTGTTGAAGGTGAATATCCTCTTTCAACGAATATTGTTTTTTCTTTGTCATCTATTTCTATTTTAATTAACTCATAGCCTTGATAATACTTGTCAGAGTCATCTTTATCCTGAAGTAAGCTTATGTCTATATATCTGATAATTTTGTTATCTGTATGAGTGAAATCAAAGGTTCTTTCAAACTTTTTGTCCTCTCCATCAATCTTCTCTTCTACAATAACTGTAACATACTGAGTCCTTCCGTTATATTCTACTGTAAGTCCACCCTCTAGCATAACCTCAGTTGTACGAGAAACTAAGGTGTACTCAGTCTTTGAAATATCATCAAACCTAACTAATCCCATCTTTTGATTTGTTAAAGTTGCTGTACCTGTTGGCCAGTTTTTATAAAGCTCTATATTGCTCTCATAGAAGTTTTCACCATGTAACTCGATATATGCTTTCCCTTTTTTAGTTCCTATAGTCGGGTCAATTCTATCTATCTTAGGAATAGACGGAATGTATTTATATATCATTTGATTAGAAACACCGTGATCATTGTTTACTAGATATACTTTAGAGTCATTATTAGTACCTTCAGGAATTTTTATGAGTATATATCCCTGTTCAAACTCTACAATTTCTGCTACATTATCTCCAAAATATACTTTTGGTAATACAGCTAAAATATCATCTTTAGTCTCTCCTGGTTCTAAATCTGTCGGTTCATCTCTATCACTATAGTTGTCATACTTACCATTGTTGTTAACATCTGTAAATATCTCAACTATACCTGCGTCTATATCATTATCATATTGTGCATTAGCGTTTTTATCTTCAAAAGATTCATAGTATCTATAATCTCTACCTATTATTTGTAAATATCTTTCATCAAAACCACCTCTGTTTATCTCATTTATTTCCCATATCTCAGGATGACTGGTAGGAGTTACATATGTAAATCCATCCACCTTACTATCACTACCACCATCTGAGTTAAGCACAACAACTGGTACTGTTATACTGTCTAATCCAAGCTCATCCTTTATATTAACAGGATACTCTGGTATTGTAACTGTAATTTTCTTTCCTCCAGTCCAAACAGTCACATTTTCGTCAGGTATTGTAATACCATCTATTATTACTTTACTTTTAATAATCTCACTTGGACTTTTTTCCTCATATTCGAAGTTTTCTCCTGTAATTTCTATATCATATCCACCTGATGTAGAACCTTCTGATGGAATAATGCTGGTAATAGTAGGCTTTACCATCGGCTTTTCTGAGAAATAAAAGCCATTGGCTATTTCAACCTTCTTAATGTCAGGGTTTACAACAATAACATCATACCAACCCTCACCACTTAGAATAGGTATACTTACAAATATCTGCTTTTTATTATTTACTTTTACTCTATTACCTGTAATAACATCGTTGCCATCCTCATCCTCACTAATCTCATATGGTGTTCTAATACGAAGTTTGGTTGCTCCAAACTCTAGGTGTGAAGCTGTAACAGTCAAATCTATACTTGCCTCATTCTCTTTTTTTACTTTTAATAATCCACCTTCAACGATAATCTCATAAACTTCATCATCGCCATCTGACAATACTGGAGCTTCTCCTTCATTAACTGTAATAGTATAAAAATTATCTTTTAAAGAACCGTCAACATTCTGCTCCTGTAAGAGAGCCTCATAATAATAATCTGTAATACTTACAAGACCATCGTCTATTTTTACTAAATAACTTTCTGGATTTGGAGCAACATAATCCTGTAGCTCAATCCTAGTACCTGTCGGATTATAATATCTGTTTAAGTCCATATCGTCAAAAATTACTCTTGTACCTATTAGCTTATACATTCCCATCTCTGTTTGACCTGTAGCAGTTGGATCAGGAGCTAAAAAGTTGTCTCCCTCTATAACTACTAATGTATTTACCATACCTTTTTCTGGAGAAATACTCACTACCTCAGGGTTGGTGTATGTTTTTACATATATAAAATCATGTACTGCTATTCCACCATTTTCATTTAGTACTAAAAGCTGAGTTTTCCCTTCTCTTCCTTCTGGACATGTAAACGTTATTTCCTTTCCGTTACCCTCACGATAGATTTCACCTATTTCATTACCATCTATGAATACTTTTACTTCATTTTGGAAGTTGCTACCAATTATCTTGATTTGTTCTCCCCCATCTAATGTTACTATATAAGGCTCAACAGCTGTGATTTTCGGAGCATTGTTTTCCTCAACCTCAATAAAGTTTATTATTGCCTCATCATTGGGCTCTATGTCAAATGTGTTTCTAATAGGATTTGTAACTCTCAGGTTAACGTTTTTTATTGCTAAATCCGTTGATACAATAGCATCTGTTACTACCTTGCCCTTCGGAATTTTAACAATTATTTTATTACCTAACTCATGACCAACTGAACCATCGAGTATATTGCCTTCTTCGTCTAGTAATATCATTTCTACTTCTTCAACTGCTTCACCATTAAAATCTGTAATTTTATTGTTGTTTTTATCTATTATAAGCTCACCGAAACCTATATTAATAACAGGATATCTAGTATGTTGAACATTGTTTTCATCCTTAAATGTATGTATTAAAAAATTCTCACCATGGATAGCTAAATATATATTTTCGCTAATATTATAGGTATTATCAATAACCGATTCCTCTTGTACCATTATTTTAAGTGGATTTATTTGAGTAATAGTCGGAGTAATTCTACTCGGAATAAATGTAAAACCATCAAATTCTATCCTTTCTTCAAAGCTGTAAGGAACATTGTCTTCGTCAGTAAAAGTGGTAGCTGTATCTACAATTACATTTTCTTTAAGAGTTTCATCATATAAAGTCAATGAATCAGTTCTAACAAAAATAGTGTCTGAATAGGGTGCAAAGTTATCAATACTATTTTTGCCTACTTCAAATGTTGCAGCTGAATTTATATAAACTTTCATTTTTTTCTTTATATCATTAACTATTTTCCCACCATATGTTCCAGTACCATAGTTAATTACTAACTCTTCACCATTATTTTCAATACTTGGAAACCCTTCTTGTCCTGAATCAACACTAAGATTTGATATATTTATAGTTCCAAAATATTTACCGTTTATCTCTACACTTTGTCCTGTATCTGGTCCTTGATCTGGATCTATGTTAAATACCTGAACGTTATCGTCTCTACTGATAACTGTAAATTTATATGGGTCTAAAAGCTTCTCTTTTGTAATTATTCTCTCAGGGTCTTGATCATCTCCAACTTTGTTTGTAAATACTATGTAGTATTCTTCCCCAATCTCTAATGCGTCTGGAACTATAACTGAAAACTGGTCAAGTGCTCCCTCGAAATCCTTTTTATAGGTTGTTTCAGTACCTTTATTGTCTTGAGTATACTGCTCTGTTCCATCATGTTTTTTAACAAAGAATACGCTCATGTCTTCTTTTAGTTCTTCTGCTTTAAAATAAATTCTAGAACCCTTTACTCCCCTGTTAGGATACATTGTTATGTCATCTGATATTTCTAAATCATCAAATATACGAAAAACATCTATATATCTATAGGTTATAGTTATTTTAGTATCTATATTTGAAGTATCTATTCTGTCAAATCTTATATTCTGTAATCCAAGAGAGTTGTCCACTTTAAAGGTAATTGAGCTTGGGTCTGGGTCGTTTTCAAATATATCTGTAATAGGTATATCGTTCTCACCTTGATAGTATGATGCTGTTACTATCTTATTATCACCATCTTGACCAATGCCATCGGCATCATTAGAATCAAAATTACCAAAATTTGTTCCTGTAACAGTAATATCATCACCAGGAGCATCAACCATATCCTTCTTAACAGCGATAGGTGTGATATTATCAATCGTAGGCATGTTTTCCTCTCCAATATAGTAGACTGTTGCTTCCATTCCTGGAGCACCAATATTTATGTTTGTACCTATATAATCAGGATCAACCTCATACTGTACTATACTGTCTCCACTTCCTTGCACAGGATTTCCAAGCGGCATAAGTTTACCCTCTTTATCAATGTAGGTAACTTCTAAGCCTGTTAGATTTTGACCCCATATTGTAAGATAATAAATACTAGCACTTTCAAGGACATAGAATTTCTTGGATATGCTTATCTCGTTTATTTTTACTTCTGCCGGTACTGGCTCTTCAGCCAATACTTCTAGTGTACTATAAGGAAAAAGTCCTATAATAATACCTAATACTAATATTATGCAAATTCCCTTTTTAAAGTTTAAATTTATACCATTAATCATATACATACCCCCTTATGCTAATTGTCAAATTATAATTAAGAATCATAGATACAAGCACTATTTCGCATTCTTACAAAAGATATAATAATCATATTTTATCCTATTTTTTACTTTAATGTTATCCAACAACAGAACTAAATTAATACTATGTTTATGTATTAAATACAAACCTTCTATATGATATTATCGACATGATATGCTTTGATTTTCACTACTATAATATTACAATACAATTACATTTTTTAAATCAAAGTTCTCAGTTCATGTATTCTATATAGACTATGTTCTTTCCTGCAAATACCGACTATTTGTTTTTTTCTATATTCTACCTTATTCTTTTAATAGTTCCTTGGCTTTACAAGCTTTCGGTCTTAATAATTATTTGGTTAATTAATAATACTAAGCAAAACAATTACTTGTAATATTTTCGTGAATTTGTTACTATATTTCATATAATCTTTCCTCACAAGCTTACAAGAATTCGCTAAAATTTCCTATTTTAGCCTTGCATTGTGTGGAATATTCTAGTAATTTTGCATGTTCATGTTTATAAGCTGTTTAATGTAAATACTTTAATTCCTTATGTTATATAATCTAATAGTTGAAGTATCTGCTTTAACTATATAAGATGTTATCTCAATATGTTATGGGAGGTCTATAACAATGATAATAGCAGTTGTGGATGGACAAGGTGGTGGAATAGGTAGAAAAATAATAGAAAAGTTAAGAATTGAAATTCCAGATGCAATTCAAATTTTAGCTTTAGGTACAAACTCTATTGCCACCTCCAACATGATAAAGGCAGGAGCTACTAATGGAGTAACTGGAGAAAACCCTGTTATTTTTAATTCGCCAAAAGTAGATATAATTGTTGGTCCAATTGCAATTATTCTTGCCAATGGACTAATGGGGGAAATAACCCCGAAAATGGCTGAAGCCATTTCATCAAGTCCAGCAAAAAAAATCTTAATACCTTTAAGTAAATGTAATGTTGAAGTTGTAACTTCAACCTATGATTCTCTTTCAGTTCAAGTTGAAACTTTAGTTGATAGAGTAAAAGAGTTACTAAAGTAACAAGAAAGGGGATATGAAAATGAAAACAAGAGATGTAGTAATGGGAGGAGTTTTATTAGCTTTAGGTATACTATTACCTTCACTCTTTCATATGACAGGCATTAATGGAGCAATTTTTTCACCTATGCATATACCTGTGTTATTGGGAGGGTTTATTTTAGGACCAGCAGTTGGACTTCTTATAGGAATATTAACTCCTATATTGAACTTTTTGTTTAGTGGCAAACCAATAATTCCATTCTTATGGGTTATGATTATTGAACTAGGGTTATATGGGTTGATAGCAGGGCTTTTCTACAAGCTGCTTAAGAATGTAAAATGGGGAATAATAATATCTCTAATTGGAGCTATGATATTAGGGAGATTAGGTGCAGGTTTTGGTGCATACATATTAGCTAATTTATTTAAACTTAAACTAAATGCATTAATATTCCTTAAGGGTGCTTTTATAACCGCTCTGCCAGGAATAATTGTTCATGTTATTCTAATACCTATATTGATTTCAGCGTATAATGCAAACTTTATGAACAACATTAACCACAAGGCATAGCAAAATAATAAGTATACAATAATAACGGCGGCCATGAAGGCCGCCATATTTACTGGGAAATATCCCAAAACTCATCTGCTGTATGGATGTATCTTTCCCATTCCAAATCTGTAGTGTTGATTATTTTGACTGGTAAAGAAGTCAATTCAGAATACTGAATAAGTAACTCCTGCATCTTTGAATAACGATCACACGCTCCATCAAGACCACCGAAAGACATAACATAGTTATACCATTTTGTTGTTCTTCTATGGAATGTATCCTCAAGTCTATCTTTTATTACTTCTTTATCCATTATTAACATTACTATCTTAAAATCTAATGCTGTTAATTTCTCATCAATACTTCTAAAGTATTCAAAGCTTTTAGCTTCAACTGAATGGGTTAAGTGAAATCTTTCTACTAAATAGCAGGGCTTTTTATCTATTTCTAGTGTATCTTTAAATTTGGAGTTGTAAAAGTTTGAATGAATCATGTTAAACATATCTACATACCCACTTAACAGGTCTACTCTCTGCTGGACAGTTGGTTTTATACACTCAACAATCCTTTCAGTCAAATGCTCATTTAACTGGATTTTACTTTGTCTGCTCATATATGCCTTGCTTCTAGTTAATCCTTTGAATAATATTGTTTTGCCTGTTGCACATACTCCTTCTATTATAAGCCCTGACATTCTCCCAATCCCCTCTTTTGATAAAATTTTAATGTATTTACTTTAAGTTAACTAAGTTTCTTTCAACTATTTCTTTAACTACAAACGATGCAACATTATTAGCAAAACTTCCTGAACCAAATCCAGCATCATACCCTAGCTCTTTTGCTAATTCATGTGAAATACGCGGTCCACCACATACAAGTACAATCTTATCTCTTATACCTTCTGCTTCTAACAATTCTACAAGCTCTGTTAGGTTAGGAATATGAACATCCTTTTGTGTAACTACTTGAGATACTAAGATCGCATCTGCATTTAGCTCTATTGCCTTTGCTACTAACTCTTCATTTAGAACCTGGCTACCAAGATTATGTGCTTCAACCATCTTGTATCTTTCAAGTCCATAATGCCCATCATAACCCTTCATATTCATTATAGCATCTATTCCAACAGTGTGCGCATCAGTTCCAGTACATGCACCTACTATTACTATATCTCTTTTGATATTTTCCTTTATATAGTCCTCTACCTCGTATTTTGACATAACTTCACCATCAACCTTTGGAACCTCTATCTCTTCATAGTTTACAGTATGTTGGCATTTGCCATATAATACAAAGAAAGTATAGCCAACACCTAAGTCATTTGAATAAACTACACTTGGCTCTTCTAGTCCCATCTTTTTTGCTAGTCTTTTTGCTGCTTCATCCGCTTCGTCTCCGTAAGGAACTGGTAATGTAAAGCTTAACTGCATCATCCCATCGTTTAATGTATCTCCGTAAGGCTTAATCCTAGTTAAATCTACCTTTTCAATTGCCATTATATTTCACCTCCCAGCATTAACTGGATGAATGGGTTAAAGTATTTATCATCCTTTGTTGTAACTCCCTCTAATCCCTTACCGCCATCACGTGGTCTTTTTACACCACCAAATTGACCTTTTTCTATAGTTGAAAATAATCCTTCTTCTTCTATGTCTCTAAGTAATTTTTCAGCCTTATCTAATACCTCTTGAGCTCTAGTTTGAATTATACCGCCTTGTTTAAACTCTATTTCGTCTCCTAGGTTTCTTGCGTTATTGAAAATATATTTTGCATTTTCTATAGAAAGCATTCTATCCTGTAGATGAGGAGTATGAATAGCTTCTGTTGGCATTCCTAGTAACTGAATACCTTGATTTGTCCAAATGGATACAAGATTAAATAGAGCATCCTGTAAATGTCCTTTAAATATATTTCCTGTCATAAATTTTGTTGGAGGCATATATTTTAGTGGTGCTTTAGGGAATATTTCTCTTGCCATTTGAGCTTGAGATAACTCCCATAAGAAACCGTTTTCTATGTTAGGATTCATTTCAAAGGCATGACCTAGTCCCATTTGCTCTTCGGGTATTCCAGCCTTTAAAGCAAACTGCTCATTAATGAACTGTGAAGCTAATACTGTATGTGCTTCTTCAACTGCATCTGCTGTTGTCAAATAGTTATCTTCCCCTGTGTTTATAATGATACCTGCAAATCCATTAATTATTCTTGAAAAATATTGATCTACCAATGTTCTTTGCATGTTAATATCTCTAAAAAGTATTCCATATAATGCATCATTTAACATAACGTCAAGTCTTTCTAATGCGCCCATTGCAGCAATCTCTGGCATACAAAGACCTGAACAGTAGTTACACAATCTAATATATTTTCCAACCTCTTGTCCTACCTCATCTAGAGCCTCTCTCATTATTCTAAAGTTTTCTTGAGTCGCATATGTTCCACCAAAGCCTTCAGTTGTTGGTCCATATGGCACATAGTCTAATAGGCTTTGTGCTGTAGTTCTAATAACAGCAATAACATCTGCTCCCTGCTTTGCAGCAGCTTTTGCTTGAATAACATCTTCATATATATTTCCAGTAGCAACTATAACATATAGGTACGGTTTTTCTCCTTCTCCTATTGTGTTTAAGAAATTATCTCTTTCATCTCTTCTCTTAGCTATTTTATCTACATTTTCTCTAGCAATTTCTAATACTTTTTCTTGAATTCTATTTTCATCAGCTATTGGCAGCTTTGTTATATCTAATTCGCCTCTACTTATCTTCTCTGCAATAATCTGAGGGCAATCTCCAGTTTGCAGCATTGCATTTCCTATCCAGTACGATGCTCCTAGAGGCAATCCGCCTCCTTCAATTATGTTATCAACTACAACATTAGGTAATGGTTTTTCTATCTCATCAACACCATCTATACCCAATAGTCTGGCTACCGTTCTTTCAGTAGTACTAGTAGTATGTCTATCTATGAATTCTTGAACTTCTTCTGCGATGCTTCTAGCTGCATTTCTTGCACTATCTATTTTATTTATATCAAGATTTAACTTGCTTTTCATATTTATTAAACCTCCTTTTACTTTAATTCTCTTTCTGCTTCAGCAATAATTCTATCATCAAGTCCCATTAGTCTTGCTATGTTTATTGCATCTCTAGGTACCTCTTTAATATTATTAACCTCTTTTAATCTATAATCCATGTATTTTGCTATAATGCTAATTCCTTTTGCATCATTATATACTAATTCCTTTTTAAGTCTTTCGTAGTCAACTCCTGCAAGACCCATTACCTGTAAATGCTTGAAATTGTCTATGTTTGCAACATTGTCATAGTGTGTAGTTATAACAGTTATGCACTCTTTATCTTTCAAGTAATTTACTATAGCCTTAGATATAGCACAGCCTTCTTCTGGGTTTGTACCTCTTGCTAATTCGTCTATTAACAGCAATCCTTTTTCGCTAGTTCGATTTAACGCTTGTATAATACCTTGAATTTCTGCCCCAAATGTACTCAATCCTTGATCAGTAGACTGCAAATCTCCTGTTGATATATGAACAAATCCATGTAATCCTAACTCCATGTTTGTACAAGGAACAAAAAGACCATACTGTGCCATAGCGCATAGTAATCCTATTAATTTCAAAGAGACAGTTTTCCCACCCATGTTAGCACCTGTAATACAGGTTACACCTTCCATTAGACTAACAGTAATAGGTGTAAAATATTGTGTCTTTTTCTTAAGAGCTTCTTCTACCTTTAGATGTCTACCCTCAACAATATTGACAATATGCTCATTTTTTATCTCAGGCTTAACACTACTTGTTCTAATAGCTAATAATGCCTTACCTACTGTTAAGTCTATCTTTCCTATTGATTTCATATTGCTAAATATTGTTTTACTATACTTTGCTATTTCATTTGACAACTCACATCTAATTCTAAATTCCTCTTGTTCCTCTCTTTTTTTGATGTTATCTATTTCTTTTTCAAGATAATCTATCAAATCAGAAGCCTTTATTGAATATTTGATGTTCATATATGTTTCTGAACTATAAATTAAGTCGGGGTACTTTGCAATCTTATTAATAGTTTCTGTGTCCCCTTTTGAAGCAGTGACTGTACCATTAGGATTTATAGTTAATCCTAGGTCATGCTTAACCTTCTCCCTTAACTTCTTCATTTCTGACTTAATCTTTTTTTGAACATTTCTTTTTTTTTCTCTAATTGCTCTTAATTCTTCTGAGTATTCATCGTATATATAAAAGGTTTTTAAACCTTCATTACGTGGGTCAAATCGTCTTTCTAATTCATATATTGGCTTTATTTTCATATCATCTGGAGAGTTAAAGGATATTTTGTCTATTTCTTCCTTCAATTCTCTTATTAAAATAACAAAATTCTTTAATTCAAAAAGTTCAACTTCAGATAAAACACTCCCTTCAATACATCTTGAAACTGATTGCCTTAAATCTTTTATATGAGCAAAAATGTTTTTTAAATTAATAAAAAACTGTTTCTGTGTATTGATAAGCGTTATAAGCTTATCCACTTTATCTAATTCCTCTCGAAGCTGTACTTCTTCTCCTATTGTAAAAGGCTTTAAATCTGCTTTTTGAAGCTTTCCGTAAGGAGTTTTTGTCTCAATTTTATTTAAAATATAATCTATATCA
Organism: Thermohalobacteraceae bacterium; assembly: GCA_030625765.1. Taxonomy (GTDB): domain Bacteria; phylum Bacillota; class Clostridia; order Tissierellales; family VENL01; genus DAOUQG01. The sequence goes on from DAOUQG010000007.1 coordinate 22,011, forward strand.
ATACTTTCTTTTACTGCTTTATTCATAAACTGATCCATATTAAAAATCATTCCTCTCGCTTATGCTTAAGGTATAAAATGAAAACTCAAACCCTACTACCATTTCTTTCAGATTAATCAACATGCATGCTCACAAGGCACAAAAAATATGAAAACACAATATGCTTGAATTTGAATTATTATTCGAGTCGTGAATCATATTCAGTACTTCTTACCTTAATCTACAATCAAAGAAGTACTGAATATCTGAACAGTGAGGATAATAATTCAAATTCTTAACACCACTTATTCAAGAACATTTTCTTTCACATTACCCCCCATACATTACATCAAGCACTAGTATATCCTTTAGAAAGCTTTTCATCTTATGAAGAAACTCTGTTTGATCAAAATAATACCCTTGTGGTGAGTATGGATTTATGGTTACTGCTAAAGTTGAAATTGAATTAAGAACCTTTACATTTAATCCATATTTGACAAATCTAAGCCAAGCCATTGAATCTATAAAAATCTTAGTTCCGTCCTTAACAATAATTTCAACCTCTTTGTATCTTCGACTACTCATAATAATGTCCTCTACAGTCTTTTTGACTAGAGAACCTGGTAAAACAATGTATTTTGTATCTTTAGTTATATTTTGTGCAATTATACTTCCACTGTTTAAAGCAGTCTTTATACTTAAATAATTTACATTAAGACTGTTATCAATTAAACCTACTTTACCAGTGTCAATTACAGCTTTTATGATACCTCTTGATGTGTTTTCTTTAACTTCAGGTAAATTGAATAACTCAATAGTATGTATGGTCTCTTTAATAACCTTATTTATATCTCTGCTGATTACTGCTCCTGTTGCTAATATACAGCCCTGAGAGACAGAAGGTGAAGCAGATGACATTCTGTTTATTGCTCCGTCAATCAATATAAGCTCTGCTCCTAGCTCTAACATAATAGAACATACTTCCCTAATTTCATTTGATGTCTGAGGACCTGCTATTTGAACATAGCCACTCTCTTTTATTTTTCCAATAACTATTTTTCCCATTGGAGTTCTAAAGTTAGTAACATTAATTATCTCTATCTTAGCATCGCTCATAGTTAATGTTTTTTCACTAGTTGCAACGTACGTTCCCTCATAAGCATAGATACTGGGTTTTTCAGTAGAAGTTACTAGGTCTTGGCTTTCTCCATCTCTTCCTGTAGATGTAAGTCCGAGGGAAATGCCATAGTCTTCTGCTTCTTCAATAACATGATTGAGTGTTACTGTCTTACCTGCATTCTTTGCCATTCCTATTATTGATATAATTTTGTTGTTGTTGTGATTTATAGCATTTATTAACGACACGTTGGAGCACTCCCTTAAGAAATAAAAAATTTTAAAATGCGTACCAAGGGGATAGTTTGCGAAACACAGGCGATGCGAAGCAAAGAGACGGTTTTCTTGCTTCGTTATCTTACATCATTAGCACATCATTAACGATATAATAACATAATCTCTATTCGTTTGTCTTGTTTCTCAATGACCTTTGATATTATTTGTTACTATGTTAAAAATAAAAAGTCAGTCGAAACCTACTCTTTATTTTTTTCATCTCTAGCTTTAGCTCTTTCTCTTCTTTCGAGTTCGGTCGGCTCAAGTGAAACATGATTGCCTTGAATCAAGCCAGCCACACCTGTTAGTTTATGTTCTTTTTCTCCTCTACAAATTTCACAATTACAATCTTCAGTATAGCTTTGAGGTTCTGTATATGTTGTTATAACTCCTTCAAAGTTTCTCAATATAACCTTATTTGATGACATTGATACAACATAGTTTGGCATTACAGGAGTTTTACCTCCACCACCAGGAGCATCAACAACAAACGTTGGTACTGCATAGCCTGATGTATGTCCTCTAAGTCCTTCAATTATTTCTACTCCCTTAGAAACAGGAGTTCTAAAGTGCTCTATTCCCATTGAAAGGTCACACTGATAGATGTAGTATGGTCTAACTCTTATTTTAACTAATTCATGAAGTAGTTTTCTCATTACATGAACACAATCGTTTACTCCTCTAAGCAAAACAGATTGATTGCCTAAAGGTATTCCTGCATCAGCTAGCTTAGCAATAGCAGTTTTAGCTTCCTCTGTAATTTCCTTTGGATGATTAAAATGTGTGTTTAACCATATTGGATGATATTTTTTAAGCATGTTTACTAAATTATCAGTAATTCTTTGAGGTAAAACTACTGGAGTTCTAGAACCTATTCTAATTACTTCAACATGAGGTATTTCCCTTAACCGTTTGATAATCTCTTCTAGCTTCTCGTCTGAAATAAGCAATGCATCTCCTCCTGAGAGAAGTACGTCTCTAACCTGTGGAGTATTTCTAATATACTCTATTGCAGCATTAACTCTGTCCATTCCTACAGAAGCATCTTTTTGTCCTGCAAATCTTCTTCTAGTGCAATGTCTACAGTACATTGAGCATTGATCTGTTATTAGCAAAAGTACTCTATCTGGATATCTATGAGTTAACCCCGGCACAGGCGAGTCAGTGTCCTCGTGTAATGGATCCTCCATATCAGCTGGTCCCTTATGTGTTTCCATTATAGTAGGAACCGCCTGCATTCTTACTGGACATCTTGTATCATTTTTATCCATTATAGATGCATAGTATGGAGTAATACCCATTCTAAACTTTCTTAAAGTCTTTTCTATATCCTGCTCTTCCTGAGATGTTATGTTAATTACCTTTTTTAATTCTTCAACTGCTGTAATTCTATTCTTAACTTGCCATTTCCAATCATTCCACTGTTCTTCTGTAACATTTTTCCATAATTCTAAATCTTTATATCCAGTCACAAGAAAAAATCTCCTTTCGATTTGTATTTCTTAATGTAATTTCTTTAACTAAGCAATGCTTTATACATTACGATAATAGCTAAGCATAAAGCTCCTCATAAATTTTTCTTAACTCTTCGCTTTCTCTCATTATTTGTAAAGCTACTTCTGCATGTCCTTTTGTATAACCATTTCCGATTATCATTGTTGTATCTTTCCCTACTCCTTCTGCTCCTAAAGCAGCCTTTGTAAAGCTTGTAGCCATACTAAAAAAGTAAACTAATCCATCGTCCTTTGTAGATAATATACTTGTCATCTCTGTATTAGGAACGTTTACACAGTTGATTGTTACATCTGCCATCTCACCATCAGTTACTTCTTTGATTTTTTCCATTACTTCAACTGCATTTGTTGCATCAGCAGAGAGATATATATCAGCGAGATTAGCTGTTTTTGCTCTTTCAAGGCTTGATTGACTGTATCCTAAACAGATTACTTTGCCATTTTCTCCAACCTTTTTCCTTGCTTCATATAAACAAAGCATGCCTGATTTTCCTGCTCCACCTATTACTAAAACAGTATCACCTGGTTTTGGAAGCTTAGCTGCTTGGGCTGGAGCACCTGCTACATCAAGTACAGATAGTGCTAGATTTTCTGGTAAATCACTAGGTATAACAGCATATATACCGCTTTCAAATAGTATTGCTTTTCCTTTGATATCAACTTGATCTATGTTTTTTCTTACTTCTACTATCTCATCAATTCTAAGTGGAGTTAATGATAATGAAACTAATGTAGCTATTTTATCTCCTACCTTTAGATCAGTTTTTCCTTCAAGCGCTGAACCAATTTTTTCAACTATACCTATTAACATTCCACCTGAACCTGTCACTGGATTTTGATGCTTTCCTCTAGTTTCAACAATGTTTTTCATTATCTCTTTAATTTTTTGGGTATCTCCATTTGCTTCTTGCTTGATTTGCGTAAAGCTTGCAGAGTCAACATTTAGTGTTTGTACATCAATCAGAATTTCGTTATCATATAATTCCATTGTATTGTCAATTTTTAATGCTGGTTGAGGTAATACCCCCTTTGGTTCAATTACCCTATGAGTTCCATATGGACATCCTTTTTTCATTTTAATTGCCTCCTTAGTTTTAATAATTTTTTATAAAAATATATTTTAAAATATTTCATCCTATGTTTTTCCACTATTATGTATATTGCAATAAATGTGCCAAAATATTGATTGAGAAGATAGAACTTACAATTGCTGTAAATTGCTCAAATATAGCTTAATAATTTATACACTTAAATATACATATGATTGATTTTTAATTCTTTTTCATTCTCCTGCTGATTTTTCGGCACATATCAAAGGGACGTGTCTGGCGATATAGTTTCATAAATCGCCAGACACGTCCCTTTGATATGGAGTCTTTTTTAAAAGCTATTTTACCCCATACTTCTTAATCTTATACTGTAGTGTCTGTCTTGGAATATCTATTAGTTCCGCTGTACGAGTAATATTATAATTCGTCTTTTTTAAAGCTTCTATAATAATGCTTTTCTCCAATTCTTCAACTGATGTCTTCAATGATTTTGTTATTTCCCTTTCTTTTGATAAATATATATAATCATCAAATTGTTGAGGTAAATGCTCTAAGTATATTTCATCTGTATCATAAATAGTCATTATGCCCTCAATTACATGCTCCAGTTCTCTTACATTCCCAGGCCATGAATGTTTCATAAATGCGTTCATCACTTCTGATGTGATACCTTTGGTTTTTTTCTGTAATGAGATGTTAAATTTGCTAATAAAATACTCAACTAAAGTAGCTATATCCTTTTTTCTATCAACAAGCTTAGGTAATCCTAAAGTTATTACATTAAGTCTATAATATAAATCCTTTCTCATCTGCTTACTTTCAACAGCCTGCTTTGGCTCAACATTAGCAGCAGCAATTATTCTGACATCGACATTAGTTGTTTTCGTTGAACCCACTCTTCTAATAGCTCCATCCTGTAAAACCCTAAGAAGCTTTGCTTGAAGATCTAAAGGCATGGAATTTATTTCATCTAAAAATAAAGTTCCTCCATTAGCAACTTCAAACAGTCCTGCCCTATCCTCTGCACCAGTAAATCCGCCTTTAACTGTCCCAAAAAGAATTCCTTCTAAAAGATTGCTTGGAAGCGCTGCACAGTTCTGAACGACAAATGGTTTGTTTTTTCTTGGGCTAGCACTATGAATAGACTGGACTAATAATTCTTTTCCAGTTCCAGTATCTCCGTAAACTAATACAGGAGATGATGTCTGTGCAGCCTTTAATGCTAATGATTTTACTTTAAGCATAGACTCATCCTGTCCAATAATGTCAACAAAGGTATAGCTCGCAGTACTCTTCTGCTTTGATATTGTAGATTTTTGACCCTTGTATAATTCTGTTTGAAGATCTAATATCTTTTCAGATAATTCTCTAACATCAGTAATATCCTTTGATTTTTCTAATGCTCCAACTATTTTTCCATTAGATTTTATTGGAATGGATGAGTTTATAGTGGTTATCTTATCACCTTTATAGTTAATAAAGGTTTGTTCAATATTAAATATAGGCTTACCAGTTCTAATAACATTGAGCAATGTACTAGTATCATATGATAAAGATGGGTAGATTTCTAATATATGTCTTCCAATAGCCTTGTCCCTATCTATTTCATCTAAGCTTTGTGCAAATTTATTGAAATGAACTATTTTACCGTTTCTATCGATAATTTGTATACCTTCATCAATATAATCTAATATCTCAAAAATGTTTTCTTTTAAAAAAATATCCTTCATGTCTTCCCTCCTTCAATTCCCGCCCATTTTTAAGCAGCTGCCGCCTAAAAATAGGCACTTGTTTAGTGCCTTTTTATCTCATTTCTATCAATAGTTTATTACTACTTTCTATAACTCCTGAAATTCCAAGCCTATATGCTAGGTTTATGCTACCTTCTCCAATGTCAGATATATTAACGTCAACATTGCTCGTTGTAACCTCGATAACCATATCACCATAGACAGTTTCATAATCCGAAACATGCTTTTTCCCTTTTTCAAATATTAATTTAGAAGTATTATTGCCAAATCTTTTCATAGATATCTTTTTACCTTCAATTTTTAGGGTAGTAGTAGAACCTTCCATTCCTGTAATCTCAGACTCATCATATACTATATAATATGCATCATTCTTTTTGTAAAACTTACCTTCAGTTACCATTTCAATGTTGTTTTCTTCGCCTTGTACACTAGTTTGTTTACCTTTTATTGTAATCATTACTTCCTTCATAAAATTTCCCCTTTCTTCCTAAACTCTGGATATATATCTTCTCTATTGTTAGATTCCTTATAAAAAAACAATCTGTCTTTTCAAGCTTCTCCTTATTAATTGTATATATATACTATTATAAATGAAAGTTATAAAAATTGGCAAATAAAAACTGATTGTATCTCAAAAGCTTTGTCTAAGTTATTTTTTGTAAACTGAATTTTGATACAATCAGTTAAATGTATGCAATATTTAATTGTATTGCTATTGTTAAAACGTTAAAGTACCGTTTTCATTTTTTATAATCTTTAGTATTTTTGTCTCCTGTCCAGTTAGAGCATTTACGTATACAATAAAATCGCTTCCCTGATATTTTCCTTTAAATTCATAGCACAATTGTTCCTCTAACGAGCTTTTAGGAATTATTGCAAGTCTTACATTTTCAATATCAAAATTAGTCTTTACTCTTCCCCTTGCTTCTTCTTTAGAAATTTGAGGCTGAGGTATATCTCTTTTGTAATGAGCCTTCAAAAATTGTGCTGCATCATAACCTACTACCTCACCACTATCGAGTGCTATCTTTACTTTAATTAAATCAGGATATATAGTAACACCATTCTGCTCTAATGCAAAATTAAACAAAACAGTTCCATCATATTTTAATGAATAATTTGGCTCCATACTTTTATATCCCTTATCCTCTAAAAATTTCTGAGCCTTATCTTGAGCTTGTTGCACAGATAATTTTTTCTCGGTTACTGCTCTTGTATTTGTCATCCATACTACTTTACCGCCTGTTTTACTTACACTAATATATATCGCAGGACTATTCTTACCATTTTGCATAGTAATACTAAATGTATAAGCTGGAATCCGAGCGGTTTTATTCATTTGTTCTCCTTCTTCAAACATTGATATCTTAGCTACCTTATTACCATTCATAAATTCTTTAGCAATTTTTTCGGCTTCTTCAGCACTAACAGTTTTGTCTCCTAAGCCCTTGGGCTTTACATTTGTTACTTGGTCAGAAAATGGACCATCATATATTAACTCAGGAGTCTCTGTCATTTTTTCTTCTAATTGAATCAATCTTGTGTTTAACATATTTTCATTAGTTTTATCTAAATCACGTCTCTCTTTCCTCTTTACTGCTCCAAAACTAAAATTCTTATCTGCTATTTTTTTGTGTAGCTCAGATAGCTCCTTTGATAAATAATCAGTATAATTTTGTAAATTAACTAATGCTTCTCTGTTTTTAGCATCTATTGGTTTACCTTCAAGGCTGTCTTCTGCTATAGCAAAGCTATAATCTGCAACTTGGTTTAGAAACTTTTCTGTTTTAGCAATATCACTATGGCTTACAGGCATTTGACCAAGCTTTTCCTCAGCAGAATACGCCTCTTGCATTATTTTAGTAAGCAGCAATACATTTTGCTCTTTTGATTCTGCTAATAAAACTTTCGACAATGAAACCTGAACATTTTCTACATGAGCCTTCAAATCATAAAACAATCTTTGGTATGAGTTATTTAATACTATTTCATACTCTTCCTTCAGCTTATACTGATAACCTCCCCATATTCCTATTGCTACTAACGCTATTACTAATATACTTGGTACTACTATTTTTTTAAATTTCACTTTCATATTAAGAATCATCCCTTTCGCATGCTCAAGGCAAAAATTTATATAAACTGTAGACATCTAAATTCAAATTGTCATCTCTCAAATGAGTCAACAGGAACCGTTCCCGTAGGCTCATTTAATTCCCAAACCAGTGCTTTCCAATTTTAATTACAACCTCTCTAGACCATATCCATTTACTCGTAGCAGTTGCAGGATTCCAATAATATCTACATCCATATGTAGGATCCCATCCATTTATTGCATCTCTAGCTGCTTTTAAAGACTCGTTATCAGGCGATAGGTTTATTTGTCCATCTGATACAGCAGTAAAAGCTCCAGGCTGATAAATAACACCAGCTATTGTGTTTGGAAATGATGGATGTTCTACTCTATTCAAAATTACAGCTGCTACAGCAACCTTCCCAATATAAGGTTCTCCTCTTGATTCACCATGTACTGCTCTAGCTATCAAGGTAATATCCTCATTTCTGCTTACTCCAGCTGTTTTTGCTCCTCCTGCATCTCTTGCCACTCCTAAAGATAATCCTAAAGCAGCAGCAGTTTTAGGTCCAACTACCCCATCTACTGTTAACCCATTTTTACTCTGAAACCACCTTACTGCTCTATATGTTCTTTCTCCATATATTCCGTCTACTGCACTATTAAAATATCCCCACTGTAATAATTTCCACTGAACATTTTTTACATCCTGTCCTCTCGACCCCCAAGTAAGCACTTTGGGAGCTAGTGAAGCTTCATAATAATTTATGCTATCTACTGCTGACGTCTCAGCTTCATCTAAGCTTTCCTCTCTATTGTCTGAAAACCAATCTTCTTTATCTACTTGTGTATTAGCGTGTATATAGTATGTAACAAAAAAAGCCACTGTTAAGAAAAATATACTCGCTATTAAAACAATCTTTTTCAAGGTAATTCCTCCATTCATGTCAGGTATATTTATCTTATTTTTAGTAAGGAATAACATATTTATACAATTTCATACAAGTTTTATATGATTTGATAAAAAAACTAAAAAACAACCCCCTAGCACCTGATTAATACACTAGGGGGTTACTGCTATTTTTTACTTACAAACATTTGTGCAAATTTATTTTTGCTTTTTTCAATAATCTCTACTACTTTGAATTTAAGCTTTAAAGGAACCTCATCATCACTTTTAGCTTTGGTAATCATTTTGTACTCTTCTTCTGTTAGTACATTTGACAGCTGCTCTTTAGTTGTATCGTTAGTCAATCCATTCGTAATATCAATAAAGCATAATGGAGGAAACATAACGCACCACCAGTTTTTGCCTTTACCTTCACCTATGACTACTCTTACAGCCTCATATTCGCCAGCTGGTAAAGTAAAGCTGCCATAGGTTTTAGTAGGAAAATTGTGATTGCCAAAATCAACACTCACATCGTAGCTACTTTGTTGTCTTTCAATCTCTTGCCTTGCATAGAATTCGATTTCCTCTAAGTTGTTTTTAATA
>DAOUQG010000024.1 GCA_030625765.1 Thermohalobacteraceae bacterium
AGGAATGAAGGATCCCAATGAGCTTGTCAGTGGCAGAGGTATAGAAATTTTAGAGAGTAAGGGAATAGAGGTTGTTACAGGGATATGCGAAGAGAAGATAAGAAAATTGAATGAAATCTTTATAAAATATATAACTTCAAAAAACCCCTTTTGTATAATAAAAACTGCTATGACCTTAGACGGAAAGATTGCTACAAGTATAGGAGATTCAAAATGGATAAGTAATGAAAAATCAAGAGAATATGTACACAAAATAAGACATAAAGTATCATCAATAATGGTTGGGATAGGCACTATACTAAGTGATGATCCTATGCTGACTACACGGTTAAATGAGATATCAGGCGTAGACCCAATGAGAATAGTAATAGACACTTATGCAAGAATACCACTTGAATCAAATGTACTCAACTTAGACTCAAAAGCGAAAACAATAATAGCAACAACAGAAAAGGCTCCGAAAAATAAGCTAGAAAAAATTAAAGAAAAAGGAGCACAAATAATTATGACACCAATAAAAAAAGGAAGAGTAGACTTAAAATATCTTATGAGAAAGCTAGGTGAAGAACAAATTGATAGTGTTCTCCTAGAAGGTGGAAGCACACTAAATTATAGTGCTTTAGAGGAAGGAATAGTTGATAAAGTTATTTCATTTATATCACCTACTATTATTGGAGGTGAAAAAGCTAAGACACCAGTTGGAGGAAAAGGGAAAAATTATATAAGGGATGGGTTTAACTTAACAGACATAAATATTCTTAGATTTGAAGAAGATATTATGGTAGAAGGCTATGTAAGAAAGGAAGAGTAAAATGTTTACAGGGTTAATTGAGGAAATCGGTGTAGTGAAATCAATTGTAAAGGGTTCAGAATCTGCACAGATAACTATAGATTGTAAAAAGGTACTTGAAGCTGTAAAGGAAGGCGACAGCATTAGCACAAATGGTGTTTGTCTTACAGTAACCAAATTTAATAACCATAGCTTTACAGTGGATGTAATGCCTGAAACAATGAGAAGCAGCAACTTAGGAAATTTATTATCTGGAAGCATAGTTAATTTAGAGAGGGCTTTAAAACTATCAGATAGGCTTGGAGGACATATTGTATCAGGTCATATTGACGGAGTGGGTACAATAAAAGAATTTCAAGAAGAAGACAATGCAACATGGATAACTATAAAAGCATCAAAGAATATTTTAAAATATGTAATTCATAAAGGTTCAATAGCAATAGATGGAACAAGTCTGACGATTGCATGTGTAAGTGATGAAGAGTTTAAGATTTCGATAATACCATTAACTAAAACGGAAACGAATTTACTAACTAAAAGAGTAGGAGATCAGGTAAATATAGAATGTGATATTATAGGTAAATATGTTGAAAGACTAAATGCTATAAAAATAAATGGAACAGATGAAAAAATAATTGATATGAATTTTCTTAGTGAGCATGGATTTGCATAAATTATATGTGAGGTGATACAATGAGTAAATTTAATACAATAGAAGAAGCTATTCAAGATATAAAGGAAGGCAAAATGATTGTAGTTGTTGATGATGAAAACAGAGAAAATGAAGGTGATCTTATAATGGCAGCAGATAAGGTTACTGCAGAGGCTGTTAACTTCATGGCAATGCATGGGAGAGGTCTAATTTGTGTGCCTATGATAAAGCAAAGATTAAATGAATTAGATATTTATCCAATGGTAAATCAAAATACAGATCCCAAAGAAACGGCATTTACTGTTTCAGTAGATTCAGCAGAGACTACAACAGGTATTTCAGCTGGAGAAAGAGCAAAAACAATACTTAAATTAATCGATCAAAAAGCTTCGCCCAAGGATTTTACTAAGCCTGGTCATATATTTCCTTTAACAGCAAGAGATGGTGGAGTACTGAAAAGAGCAGGGCATACAGAGGCCGCTGTAGACTTAGCTAAATTGGCTGGATCATATCCTGCTGGAGTTATATGTGAAATCATGAATGAAGATGGAAGCATGGCAAGAGTTCCTCAATTAATGGATTATATAGAAAGGCATGGTTTGAAAATAATTACAATAGCAGATTTAATATCCTATAGGAGAAGAAAAGAATCTCTAGTTGAAAAGGTTTCAAAAGCTAATATGCCTACCAAATATGGAGACTTCAAAATAGTAGGATATGTTAACAAGCTCAATGGGGAGCATCATGTTGCGTTAGTGAAGGGTGATGTAACAAATGGTGAACCTGTACTTGTAAGAGTACATTCTGAATGCCTTACTGGAGATGTATTTGGCTCGAGAAGGTGTGATTGTGGGGAACAATTTGCAAGAGCAATGGAAAGAATTGAAGAGAAAGGCAGAGGAGTCCTATTATATATGCGACAGGAAGGCAGAGGAATTGGCTTATTGAATAAAATCAAGGCTTATGCACTTCAAGATAAAGGTTTAGATACTGTAGAGGCTAATATTGCACTTGGGTTTCCAGAAGACATGAGAGACTATGGAATAGGAGCACAAATATTAGCTGACTTAGGTGTGAAGAGAATTGAATTAATCACTAATAATCCGAAAAAAATATCTGGATTATCAGGTTATGGAATTGAAATAGTAGAAAGGATTCCAATCCAAATGAATCACAATGAAAAAAATGAATACTACCTGAGAACGAAAAAAAATAAAATGGGGCATATTCTTAAATTTAAGGAGGAAAAATAATGAGAATTAATGAAGGAAAATTTGTAGGCAAAGGCTTTAAATTTGGAGTCATAGTAGGAAGGTTCAATGAGTTTATTGGAAGCAAGTTGTTATCAGGAGCTTTAGATGCTTTAACAAGGCATGGGGTTGATGAAAATGACATTGCAATCTCTTGGACTCCAGGGGCTTTTGAGATACCACTTGTAGCGAAAAAAATGGCAAAAACTAAAAATTATGATGGGATAATTTGCTTAGGTGCAATAATTAGAGGGGCAACTCCTCATTTTGATTATGTTTCAAATGAAGTTTCAAAAGGAATAGCTAAGGTTTCATTAGATGAAGAAATACCAGTAACTTTTGGAGTACTTACAACAGATACTATAGAGCAAGCTATAGAAAGAGCAGGAACTAAAGCTGGTAATAAAGGATTTGAAGCTGCAGTGACAGCAATAGAAATGGTCAATCTTATGAAAGAAATTATATAATATGAAAAAATGCATACCAAGTATAAATAATAAATAAAAACAAAAGAAAAGCGGCTACATGCCGCTTTTAGAACTCTAAATTTTTATCCTTCAATTTTGCTTCTATATATTTATTTAAAACAACTCTTATCATTCCAGATATAGGAATTGCAAGTAGCATACCTAGAACTCCAAACAAACCTCCACCAATTATTATTGCAGAGATTACCCAAAATGGCTTAAGTCCTACTTGAGTTCCCAATATTTTAGGTCCTAAATATAAACCATCAAATTGCTGTAATGCAAGTATGAATATTACAACCCATAATGCTTTAATCGGACTATAAAACAAAGTAATTATTACTGCCGGAATCATACCTATAAAAGGTCCAAAGTAAGGAATCATATTTGTAATACCAACGATTGCACTTATAACTAAAGCATGAGGGGCACGAAAAATTAACAATCCTACGAAGCATAATATACCTATTATCATGGAGTCAATTAATTTCCCAATTAAATACTTCGAGAAAACAAAATTCAGCTCTTTTCCAAGATTAATTAAGTACTCAACTTTATTAGTATTATATAAAGCATACATTAATTTTTTAACCTGTCTTGAAAAGAATTCCTTATCCTTAAGCATATAAATTGAAATAACAATTCCTAAAACAAAATTTAATAATGCTGATGTAATATTAATTAGTGAAGAAATTATATTACTCAATGTAGAGCTTATATCACCACTAAACTTATCAATGATGTTGTTCAAATTCTCGTCCAAGAGGTCAATCACACCATATCTGTTTAAAAAAGACAGCTTAGAGGATTGTGTTATTAACCAATTTTCAGTGTTACTAAAATACTCAGGTAAATTATTCTTAATAACTTTAATGCTTTCAATAATTTTCGGGGTAACAAATGTTACAAGCAATGTAATTAAACCAACAAGTAATATATATACAATTATGAGACTACCAATTCTACCAAATTTAAGCTTTCTTTCAAACAATGTTAACAATGGATTGAGTAGATAAGCTATTATAAAAGCCCAAATGAATGGTGTAACTAAGTTCATAAATGATTTAAAAAAATCTGTTGAATTAATGACTTTAAAAAGAACAAAAGCAAATATTAAAGGGACAATTAAATTGAGGTAATTTGTTTTCTTAAGTATTGTTTTCCCCTCCTTACAAAATGATAAAGTAGTATGGTCTACAACCATTAATATAACTATATTATAATTATATCACTTTTACAATAAGAAATGTAAATTGTAAGTTATATTTGCTAAAAAGGATTAAAAAAATTAGATACTTACTAAACTAATGGCTTTTTTTCTGATTGATATATAAAAACAAAACAGTCATTTCTTGGAAAAAGGATAATGTTGTCTATAGAAACAAGGTATTCATAGAAAATATCTATATCTATATAATTAAACACAACAATATACTATAATTGAGTATGAAAATATCATAATAAATAAATTTTTGCATTAACTAATACTCGGATAAACGTGATTTAGGGAAAAATGCAATAAGGTGTAAAGAAATAAAATGGATGGAGGTAAAATGATGAAAGGAAACAAGATTAAGATTATTCTTTCAGGAGGATTAATAGGTATTTTAGCAGCATTATTAGTTAAGTTTGGAAATCCATTAAACATGGGAGTATGTGTTGCGTGCTTTTACAGAGATATTACAGGTGCTTTAGGCTTACATAGGGCTGCTGTAGTACAATACATTCGTCCTGAAATAATTGGGTTTATATTAGGAGCTTTTATCATAGCTTTGATAAAAGGGGAATTCAAACCTAGAGGGGGTTCATCACCTATTTTAAGATTTATCTTAGGTGTGTTTCTAATGATTGGAGCACTAGTATTTTTAGGTTGTCCATTAAGAATGATTCTTAGACTTTCAAATGGAGACTTAAATGCATTAGTAGGGGTAGTAGGTTATATTGTTGGAATTATAATTGGTATACAATTCTTAAAACGTGGATTCACATTAGGTAGAAGTGAAAAGCAGCCAGCTATTTCTGGTTATAGTATGCCAGCAATAGCAATAGCATTATTAATCTTTTTAATAGTTGCTCCAAGCTTTATTATCTTTAGTGAAAGCGGTCCAGGAGCTATGGCAGCACCTATCACATATTCTTTAATAGCAGGTTTAATAATTGGTGGAGTAATACAACGAACAAGACTTTGTACAGCAGGTGGATTTAGAGATGCATTCTTAATTAAGGATTTCCACTTTCTATGGGGACTATTAGGTATATTTACATTTTCACTTATAGGAAATCTAGTATTTAATTTTGAAAGCTTTAAAATAGGATTTGAAGCACAGCCTATAGCTCATGCTGATTTTCTATGGAATTTCTTAGGTATGATATTAACTGGAATATGTGCTGTATTACTTGGTGGATGTCCTCTAAGACAAACTATTTTAGCAGGTGAAGGAGACACAGATGCAGTTGTAACAATTCTAGGGTTTATAGTAGGTGCAGCATTTGCACATAATTTTGGATTAGCTGCTAGTCCAAAAGGAGTACCTGATAATGGAAAAATAGCAGTAATTATAGGGTTAGCTATTGTATTATGTATTGCTACAGCTGTCGTACTACAAAATACAAAGCAAAGAAAATTATTGAAGGAAAAAAAGGGGGGTCAAGTAAATGCCTAAGTTTGTAGATGCAAGAGGAAGATCTTGTCCAGAACCTGTAATGATGACTAAACAAGCTATTGATTCTTTTGATGGAGAAGAAATAAAAGTAGTAGTAGATACTAGGGTGGCTGTAGAAAACATTAAGAGATATGTTCAAAATCAAGGTTTTAATGTTGAAGACGGTGAATACGAGGGAGATTTTTCATTACTAATAAAAAAATAGGTGATAATATTGACAGAGAATTATTGTATTATGACTTTTCATAGCACACATCATTCATTAATATTTGAAAAGGAAATAAAAGAGAAAAAAATTGATGTAAGATTGATGCCAGTTCCTAGACAGGTTAGTTCTAGTTGTGGTACATCAGCACAGTTTCCGTGCGAAAAGAGAGAAGAAATACTGAAAATTTGTAGTGACTTAGTCATTGAATTTGATGAGGTGCACAAAATAGAAAAACAATGCAAAGGTAATTGGTTTTCAAAGTTGTTAAATTTGTAGGCTTAACTATATGTTGAGCCTATTTTTTTTCTAACAATGAAAGTTTTTTAAATATCATTATTGTGTTAGAATTTAACTATAGTTGTAGAATTTTTAGACATAATGTATTAATAAAATCAAAAAATATCATAATATTCAAGTGAAAATTATTACAAAGGAGTTGATGTATATGAATAAAGGGTATATTCACATTTATACAGGCAATGGTAAGGGTAAGACTACAGCAGCATTTGGTTTGTCATTAAGAGCAGTGTGTGCAGGTAAAAAGGTATACATTGGTCAGTTTGTTAAGGGTATGAAATATAGTGAGGTCAAAGCTGAAGAATACTTACCAAACTTAGAGATTCATCAATTTGGTAGAAGCTGCTTTATAGATAGAGAACCAACAGATGAAGATATAAAGCTAGCTCAAGATGGGTTTGAAAAATGCAAAAAAATTATGAGTAATGGTGAATATGATTTAGTAGTGCTTGATGAAATAAATATTGCTTTATTTTTTAAGCTTTTAAAAGTAGAAGAAGTAATAAAAGCGATTAATGAAAAAGCCTCAAACGTAGAATTGGTGCTTACTGGGAGATACGCTCCACAAGAGCTTGTAGATATTGCTGATTTAGTTACAGAAATGAAAGAGATCAAGCATTACTACCAAAAAGGAGTTACTGCAAGAAAAGGAATTGAAAGCTAAGTCAGATTTTTGAATTTTCTAGACTCTATCAATATTCTTAAGAAGCTATATTGATAGAGTCTAGAATAATGGAATCTTTATAAAGATTTTTGTCCCTTTTCCTTTCTCAGAGTTTATAGATAACTCACCACTTAGAAGTGCTACACGTTCTTTAATGCCTTCTAATCCAAAGCCACCCTTTTCGCTTTTATTTCCATTAGATAGTATTTTAGCAGTATCAAATCCTACACCATCATCAGATACAATGAGTAAAAGCTTACTATTTTCTATGTTTATTGACACATTAGCTGATTGAGCTTTTGCGTGCTTATGTACATTTGTAAGAGATTCTTGAACTATCCTATATATTGCAGATACCATATAATCTTCTAGATCAGAATCGTTACCGGTGTTATATACATCTATATTGAGTCCAGTACGATTTGAAAACTTTTCAACATGTGTATTGACTGAGTAAAAAAGACCACTTTCTAAATATGAAGGCTTCAAATCATATATTATTGTTCTAATTTCTTTAATGCTTTCTTTCAAGCTATCTCTTAAATTGCTTAGTTCACTTTCCAATTTGTTGAGATTACCTTTTTGTAGATATTTTTTACAGATTTCTAAACGTAACAAAGAATTGCTAGAATACTGTGCAGGTCCGTCGTGAATTTCTCTTGCAATTCTTTTTCTTTCATCCTCATTTGATTTTAAAATCTTCTTACTCAAAAAAGATAATTGCTTATTTTGACTTTTATAGCTTTCAAGAAGCTTCTGCATGTTATTGTATAATAGATTATTTGCTAGAATTACTGCAGCCTGCGACGCGAGTGAATTCATTATTAACTCGTCTGAGAAATCATAACAAACAATATTCTCCAATGAGTTGATATTTGAATAATCAATGATTTGATGGTTGTTTTCTTTTTTATTTAGAAGTTGGATAACACCTGTTATATTATTCTCATTATCCTTCATAGGGATTGAAAGAATAGATTTTGTTTTGTAACCTGTAATAGAATCAAACTTGTGATTATGCTTATATTGAAAACTAGAATCGATAGCATAGGCATTATTAATTTTCAATGAGTTTCCAGTAATCGCAGTATATCCAAAAATGCTTTCTTTTGTAATAGGCGTGGTGGAAGCTTCTAGATTGATTTTTATACTCATGTTTTTAGCTATTATAAATTTCAAGAGCTTATTGTCATAGTTATTATTACTAATAGATGACCAATTACCAGTTTTCTCATCTATAACAAGATACAATGTTCCAGCATCAGAAGAGGTTAATTTCATACTACTATTTATTATTTTTTCAAATAGCTTCATAGTATCCTTTTCAGATGATAAAGATTTACCAATTTCGTAAAATTCTCTAACCTCAGATTGCAAGAGTGAGATTCTATTTTTATTATATGTTTCATTACTAAGCTTAGTAAAAAAGTGCATTTTATCGAATTCACTTGAATTTACATTAACCACATCAAAAACATTCTTAAAACCTGAGATTGAGGGGGTATTTTCATTATAATATGAAATAAGAATATAGTTCAAAGAATCAACATTATTTTCTAAAAATTTCGCAATTTGTGAGATATAAGGATATTCAATTAAAAAAATCATAAAAGTATCTTCTTTGAAATAAGGTCTTGATAATTGTAGTTGTACATCATTTAACATATTATTTTGATCACAATAATATTTGATACTTTGCAGGTTATGCTCTAGAAAATTAAAAAAATTAGAATATGACATTAAATTTTCACCTAAAACAAAACAAGATTTTCTTTGCATTTTATCACCCCGATTATATAATTAAGTATATCTTATATTTTTATTTATTTCAATTATAGGAATAATAATTGATTGGGACTGTGGTCCTATTTACTCTAGGAATAAAATATGATTTAATATAATTAATAAGATTATTTTGACAAGAAAAAAAGAAAAATTACAATGTAAAAGGCAAACTCATTGAAAAATGGGGACGCAAAGCTATGGGTCTAAGGGACTAATAATTCTACGATTGCCAAGTTGCCGTAATATTTTTTATTATATTACTTTTAACTTGACGACCACCTATAGCCAGTAGGGGGTTAATTTTATTTTAAGAAACAATTTATATGTTAGTTATATGTAAAATTTATGAGGGGGTACTATGATGAAATATAGAAAAAATTTAATGATAATGATACTAATTATAATGTTTATCTTTTCAAGTGTAGCTGCTATAGCGGCAGAAGAACCTGGTGTTTATAAAGAAACTATAACAGTAACAGAAGAAGGCGGAAAGTACGAGATCGGATTTGTTGATGTAGAGTTTAGAAAAGACTTTTTGGATTCAGAAATGCTTCCAGTAACATTTGATGTGGAAATCTATGCAGAAAATGGAAAATCATATATAGAATTTAGTCCTGACGTTAAAAAGTTTTTAAAGAAGATACATATTAGAGTTGATAGATATAATGGTTTATTATATGATAAAGAAGTAGAGGAAAATATAGCTGTTAGTATTAGGAAAAACCATCTTGTTGTATCTCATTTCTCCCGTTATTGTTTAAATAGATAAATTATGCTATATAACAAAAACCTTCTTTGTAAAGGGGGTTTTTGTTTTTATGATTTTTAGTATATATTTTGATTACATATTATGAGGTGGATTATATGATTTGCTTTAATTGTGGTTATAAAATAATATCTCCAAACATTGAAGAATGTCAACTATGCGGGATGAAATTTCCACGAAAGTGTATAACTTGTGGAACCCCAAATCCTATATTAGCAAAATTTTGCTTCAACTGTGGTCAAAAAATGATGGAAGATAGTGCAGTGAATTCTATTGAGAATTTCCACACTCTTACTGAGAATAGAAAAAGAGTGGCAGTAATATTTGCAGATGTATCAGGATTTACTGCAATTTCAGAAAAATTGGATCCAGAAGAGCTACGAGAAATAATAAATGAGTGTTTCAATTATATTACTAGACCTGTATATGAATTAGGTGGAACTGTAGATAAATATATTGGTGATTGTGTAATGATATTATTTGGAGCCAAATATAGTCATGGAGATGATGTCAAAAGGGCGGTAATCTGTGCCATGAGAATGATGGATGCTATTGATGAATATTCTAAAGAAAGACTATCTCCAAGAGGATTGAAGCTTGAGTTAGCTATTGGAGTAAATTATGGTCTTGTAGTTACTGGTAGTGTTGGTAATTATTTAGATAAGGATTACACAGTGATGGGTGATGTTGTAAATATAGCTCAAAGACTTCAAACAAATGCTAACAAAGGAGAAATATTTGTATCTGAGGCAGCATTTTTAGAGACAGAAAATGAAATTGACTATACAGAAGCTAAAGAAATCATGGTAAAAAATAAAAAAGAACCAATAAGGTATTATTCTCCTATAACTGTTAAGACGGAGTATAATACACATAATAAAATACTAATTGACAGAGAACATGAAATTAACATTTTAAATGATATATATACAAACTCAGCTAAGAAAAAATGTATTACGATTATAGGAGAACGAGGTATTGGTAAAACAAGTTTGATGAGGAAATTTATTTTCAGATCAATGAACAATGCAAAGCAATTATGGGTAGATTGTAATCCAGTTCATAAGAACAGAGTTTTCAATACCGTATCAAATATTCTATATAAAATTATGAATATTAACTTTAATGACAGCGAAAGAGTGAAAAAAAACAGACTGGCTTCTTTTTTGGATTATATTTTAGAAGATTATAGTGAAGAAGAAATAAAAAGAAATTATGATTTTTTAGGACTTGTTATGGGTATTAATAAAAATTCTGAGTTACAAAGTATACTCAGTTCAATGGCATATATAGATATTGAAAATGAGATACTTAAGCAGCTTTTATTATTCTTTAAAAATGCATACAAAAAATACAATATTGTAGTTGTAGTAGATGATTTGCAATGGGCTGACTCTAATTCAATAAAAATAATTGGGAAGTTAGTAGAAAAATTAACTGAAGATGATTGTATGTTCTTATTTACATCAAGATATAAAATTGAAGAGATAGAAAATATTAGTGATGAAAAGATATTTTTTATGCAGCTTAAAAACCTTAGCAAAAGTGGAGTAAATAAACTTGCATGTAATTTATTAAAGTGTAGTGACATTGATGAAGAAATATTAAATGAAATCATGAGGGTTACAAATGGAAACCCATTGTTTATAGAAGAATTTATTAAGTCAATAAAAAATGAGTGCTATATTGAATCTAATATAGCATATTTAAAAGAATCTAAAACAATGATTCTTCCAGAGTCTATCGAAAAGTTAATTTTAGCGAACATAACACAGATAGATGATGAAACTAAAAAATTTCTTCAGGTTGCATCTATATTTGGAAAGGATTTTGAACTTTCATGGGTAAAAAAGTTATTGGAAGAATTAACAGTAGAAGTAACAATGCTTAAAAAATTAACACAGATGAATATTATCTCTTTAAAATATACTCGTACTACTTCCGGTGTTTTAGAAAAATTTTATACATTTAATCAAGATACTGTAAGAGAAACAATATATGAGAGTATATTAAATAACGATAAAAAATATTATCATAAGATGATAGTAGAATTAATTGAGTCGAAGTATAATAATAACATTGAAAACTATTATGAATTATTGTGCTTTCATTCTGAAAAAGCAAATTTATCTAATAAAGCAAAGAAGTATTATTATAAAACTGCAATAAAATACAAAGAAGATTTTATATTTGAAAGTGCTTTAGAATACTATGAAAAATTCATTAATAATATTGATTTTGATAATATCAAAAATGCAGATGTCACATTAGTGACTACTCTTATGGATATGGGCTATATATATGGAGTATTTTCTAAAAATGAAAGGGCATTTGAGTATTTGAATAAAGCATTAGATGTTGCAACATTATCTAATCATATTTATTTAATAAAAATAATGATATCAAAGCTGTATAAAGAAAAGGGTGAATATGAAAAAGCTTTAGACATTTTGAACAATATAGAGTCTAAAATTAGAAAAGATAGTAACACTTTCGGACAGCTACTACAATTAAAATGTAGCATATTATCAATAACAGGAAGTAATAGAGCATTAGACTTCGCGCTGAAATCTGAAGAAATCTTACTAAAAACTAGAGATTATGAAAGTCTTTCTGAAACAATGAGTCAGGCAGGAGCTATCTACTTCATTAATGGTTCAATAGACGATTCTTTATATTATTTAAACAAAGCGTACAAATATGCACAAAAAGTCAATAATCTAAGAAATATGTCAAGAATATCTGGAAATCTTGGAGTAATTTATCATGCTTCAGGCAGGATATCGAATGCTTTAGAGTTTCTATACAAATCTATTGAAATTTCAAAGAAAATATCTAATATTCAGAGTTATATTTCTGCTAGCATTAATTTAGGAATCCTTTACATGGATAAGGGTATATTTAATAAGGCTAAAGAATTATTTGAAGAATCACTGCAGAAATCATGTGGGGCGACATTAATATACGAAAATATCATTACATTAACAAATTTTGGTGACTTGATGCAAGAAATAGGAGATAATGATAAAGCATATGATTTTTATAATAAATCTATAAAATTATCTATAGAACATAATTTGCCTATAGAAGAAAATGTTAATTATATAGGATTAGCAAAAATTTTTATAGAGCAAGGGTTGTATGAAAAGGCTATAGATTTACTAATAAATGCATATAGCGTTCTAAAAGAAGCAGAGGAGTTATCTAGTATTTGTGACTACTTTAGGCTCATGAGTAAGCTAGAAATTAAAAATGATAATATTGAAAAAGCTTTAGAACATTGTGAGAAAGCATTGCATATCTCAAAAAAAATAAAAAGTGATAAACAAAGAGTACAGATATTAAGAGAAAATGGGAACATACATATTAAAAAAGATGCTATAGAAGACGCCATAAATCTATATAATGAATCAATTACTCTTGCAGAGCAATTAGAGTCTGATTATGAGGTAGCAAAAGGCTACTATATGAAATATCAGGCGTTATGCAAACTAAAAAGAATAGATGATGCTGAAGCTCAGCTTCAAAATGCTATAGAAGCAATTAGCAAGATAGATACATGTAAGTGGACAACTATAATAACATCTGGGTAAGTAGAAATGCTACAGACTATTAGTTGATTTTGGGGAGGAACATTACATGACAAATAAGGATATTGAGATTACTTTTTGGGGAGTACGAGGTTCATGTCCTACCTTCAATCCTAGGATGCAGGAATTCGGAGGTAATACATCGTGTGTTCAAATGCAAATACAGAATAGATTATTGATTTTTGATGGTGGTACTGGAATGCATCAATTAGGTAAGTTTTTAGCAGAAAAAAATAACTCTTTAAGAGGGGATATATTTATTACTCATACTCATTGGGATCATATACAAGGACTACCATTTTTCACACCCTTTTTTGAAACAAGAAACTATTTTAAAATATATGGCGAAAATAAAAAAGAAATTATATTTTCTGATGTTATAAAAGATATTATGAAATATCCGTATTCGCCAATAACTTGGAATGATATGGATGCTTTACTAGTATTCCAAGAAGTAGAAAGTAATCAAACATTGGATATAGGGGATGGGATAACTGTTAGTACTATTGCAACAGATCATCCAGGAGGCTGCATATCATATAAGGTTAAATACAAAGATAAGTCATGTTGTTATATTACTGATTTAGAACATAAACAGGATTTGCATCATAATCTTAAGGATTTTGTAAAAAATTCAGATATTTTGATTTATGATTCTAATTATACTGAAGAAGAATATTTTGGGGAAAACAACAAACCATCAAAAGAAGGATGGGGACACTCTACATGGGAAAGAGGAATTGAACTTGTAATTGAAGCAAATGTAAAGAAACTTGTTTTATTTCATCACGACTCAAATCGTTTTGATGAAGAACTAAAGAAAATTGAACTCAAAGCACAAGCTATTCATACAGATACAATAGCAGCTAGAGAGAATATGAAAATTTGTCTGTAAAATATTACATACAACATCACATGAGTGACAATAGATAGGCTTAAGCTTATCTACTTTTTTTGAGAATAAAACTAAAAATATATGCAATTATTAATTAAAGTACTTATAAGTTACTTATCAAAAATAAGTTAAAAATAGGACTATATACCTATTTTTTCGAAATGAGTATTTATTTCGCTTTTATTAAAGGATAATATTAAAAAATGTTGAATTAAGTAATAACGTGTAATAAGATATAATATATTTCTGAGGCAATAAATTAGTAATGCTAATTAATTCAAAAGAAAAAATAGTTTATAGCAATAAAAGGAGGAAAACTCTTGTTTAATAAGGGCATAATAAATTCAATCATACTAACGATTTTTTCTACTATTTTAATATTTTTGTTGATAGGCTTAGTGTTAATAAAAAACAATATGAGTATAGATATACTTTATTTTATATTAACACTAACGGTATTTGGATTTATACTAATATGCTTATTTGTAATATTACAATTCAAATTAAACTATCTTACTACTGGATGGATATTATTAGCTATATCACAATTATTAAATTCAGTTCATGAACTGAATATTGAACTTATTTCATTTAAATATACTAGGTTAGTAGAAGATATTTTTCTCTCAAGTGCAATAATCTTTATTATATTCGGGTTATATATGTTATTATATGAAAAGGAAAGGCTTTTAGATGATTTAAAGAATGTTGCATATAATGACACACTAACAAATCTTCCCAACAAGATATTTCTTTTTGATAAGATTAACCTCTCAGTAGATGAAATGATAAAGAAAAACAAGAAAATGTCAGTAATATTAATAGATTTAGATAAATTTAAGCTGATAAACGATACTTTAGGACATAAAATTGGTGATTACGTCTTAAAAAAAGTAGCTGATAGATTAAAAATAATAATAAAAAAGGATGATATTATTTCAAGAATAGGTGGAGATAAATTTGCAATAGTTTTGAAGGATATAAGGGGTATTGAAAGTGCTGAAAAAATTGCAGCTGAAGTAAAAGAGATGCTAAAAAATCCTTTTACATTAAGAGGCAAGGAAATACATATTACCTGTAGTATAGGAATCTCAATGTATCCAGATAATGGACAAGATCCAGATAAACTGATACAAAATGCAGAAATAGCAATGTATGTCGCTAAGGAAAAAGGTAGAAATAGCTATAGAGTTTACAGTGATACAATGAGTAACTTCATTATTAAAAAGCTCGAGGCTACTGAGAATATTAGATTGGCTCTAAAGAATGATGAGTTTATATTATTTTATCAGCCGAAGGTAAATACTCATACTGGCCAAATAATTGGACTAGAAGCCTTGGTAAGATGGCAGCATCCAACAATTGGAATGATATATCCAAATGATTTTATACCCATAGCTGAAGAAATAGGACTTGCTAAGGATATCGACAAACACATAATAAAATTAGCATGCAAGCAAATTAAAGATTGGAAAAATAGAAATTTTGAACCAATAAATATTGCAGTTAACATATCAGCAAAGTTATTTAATGATACAGAATTTGTAGAGTATCTAGAAAATATTTTTGATGAAACGGGCATTGACCCATCATACATAAGTATAGAAATAACAGAAACAGCTGCTATGGAAGATATTGAATATGCATACAAGATATTAAATGGATTAAAAGAAAAAAGAATAAAAATATCTTTAGATGATTTTGGTACAGGCTATTCATCTTTAAGCTATTTAAAAATATTTCCTATTGATATATTAAAAATTGATAAGTTTTTTGTTGATGGTATTTCAAAAGATAAAAGAGATGAATCTCTTATCGAAGCAGCTATAACAATGGCAAAAGCATTAGATGTTAAAGTAGTTGCTGAAGGTGTCGAAACAGAGGAACAGCTAGAGTTTTTAAAGGCTGTTGATTGTGATGAATATCAAGGATATTTATTCAGTATGCCTGTAGTTGTTGAAAAAATTGAATCAATGTTGTTCTTTAATAAAGAGGCTGTTGATATGCATTAATCAACAGCCATATTTAAATCTATATGACAATAACCATTAGGGTTTTTGTCTAAATATTTTTGATGATATTCCTCAGCCTTATAATAGCAGATTAAAGGTTCTATTTCTGTAACTACTGGATTATCATATAAATTTTGCAGCGTTTTTTTACTTTTTTCTATTACCGCTATGTCATTATTATCAATATAGTATATTCCTGTTCTATATTGCGAGCCCTTATCTTCTCCTTGTTGATTTTTGATTGTAGGATCAATTATTTTCCAAAAAACATTTAACAATGCTTCTAAACAAATTTTATTTTCATCATATCTAATATAACACACTTCTGCGTGCCCCGTTTTTGATGTTTTTACTTGTTCATATGATGGATTTTGTGTGGTACCATTAGCATAACCTACTTCTGTTTCAATAACACCATTGATTTTAGACATGAATGCTTCAACTCCCCAAAAACACCCTCCAGCCAAAACGATTTCCTTCATAAAAGTTATCTCCTTTCACTTTATTAAGATTATTGTATTCCTTATTAAAAATAGAATACCAATTTAAACATATTAAAGCAATTATTTTTATATAGAATATTATTAAGTTGTATTTGTATATTACCTGTGAGTATGAACAATTTAAGCTACCAAGAATATAAATAAAATATAGCCGAATTAAATATAGTGAGGTGATTGCAATAAAAGCTTTGAATAATAGTAAATATAAAGATGAATTGCCGAGTAACACTATTAATAATATTCAAAATATACTACATGAACTTGGAATTTTTACTATACAAACAAATTGGAAAAATTCAGCTGAGGGATTTTGCTCAGTTTCAGTGAAAATTCCAGGAACAAATTTACAGACAAATGGAAAGGGAACAACACATGAATACGCTTTGGCTAGTGGATATGCAGAAATAATGGAAAGACTACAAAATCAAGCACAGTTTAGGCTATCAATAGACTTAAGACCAAAGGCATTAGATTATAAAGGATTTTATTATGCACCAGATGAGAGATTTTTAAATATTCACGATCTAATTAACAGTAAAGAAGATTGGATAGAAACTCAAAAGCAGAAAATTGGTTCGGATGCAGAGATATATAGACTTATGAAAAAGTGGAGACTGATGACACATGAAAATATTCCAGCGGATTTTGTTGCCTTACCATATTTTAATATAAATAATAATCAGATTTCATACATACCAGTTAAGATGGCATGTAAAATGTATATGTCGAACGGTATGTGTGCAGGTAACACAATAGAAGAAGCTCTAGTGCAAGGACTATCTGAGATTTTTGAAAGGCATGTAAATAAAGAAATAATTAAGAAAAAGATTTCTCCTCCAACAATTCCACATAGCTATTTAAATCAAATTCCAAGAATTAATATAATGATAAACAACCTAAAATCAAGCGGAAATTATGATGTTATCATAAAAGATTGCTCACTCGGAGTAAAATACCCTGTAGTTGGAGTTATTTTAATAAACAGAGACAATCAAACTTATTTTATAAAATTTGGAGCACATCCGAAATTAGAAATTGCACTAGAAAGAACATTGACTGAGTTACTACAGGGTCAAGATATAAGAAATATGATGGGGTTAAAAGAATATTTATACAAACATGACGTTAATGAGGAAGAAAACTTAATGAGTGTCCTTGTAAATGGGTCTGGATATTATCCAAAGGAATTTTTCAGTTCAGATTTTAGCTATGAATTTAAAGGATTTACTGATACTGGAATATCAAGCAATAAAGAAATGCTTAAATATTTAATAAAATTATTAAAGGAAGAAGGATATGATGTTTTTGTCAGAGATGTATCATTTCTTGATTTTCCAAGCTATCATGTTGTTATACCAGGCTTCAGTGAGATCGAAGATATTGATGATGAGGAATCTTTAGACAAATATTTAGAATATTGTAAAATAAAAAAATATATAAGAAATATAAATGAAATATCAAATCAAAAAATCCAAGAAATATTATCACATTTGGAAAAATATAAAGGTAAAGGATCAATTGTTAATTTTCTTAATCAACCAGTTAAAAGGATTTTCCCATGGTATTATTCAAATCTACACCTATATACTGGAGCACTATACTATAAACAAGGCAATTACCAAGAAGCATATGACGCTTTTGATAATTATGTCAAGGATATTAGAATGATTAAACACAATAACGCATTTAATAATATGATACTAACATATTATAAGTGTGCTAGAGACTACATTGGAGCTCATATGGATAATCTAGATCAACATGAAATAACAGAAAGCTTAAAAGTCTTTTATCCTTCAAATGTGATAAATGGGGTTATAGCTGATTTGGGGAATCCAGAGTATGTGATGAAAAAGTATGGTCAACTAGAATGTTGGAATTGTGAAGATTGTAGGCTTAAAGGAAATTGTTCATATGACTTAGTTGAAAATGTTTATAAAAGGTTAAAAGAAAGATACGCATCAAAAGTAATCAATCAAAAAGACCTAAAAAAAATCCTAGAAATTTAAAGATATCTGTGAGTAAAGGTTCTTATCTTTTAGAAAGATAAGAACCTTTTGTAATCTTAAATAAATTACATCATTGTATTCATAGAATTCATAGATTGCATAGTGCTCATAGCTATCATAGAATTCATAGCGTTCATCTGCATCATAGCATCCCTAGAATATTCATAGTCATCGCAGGGTACTTTATGTCTAGCCATTATACATTCACCTCCATATTTTGGCTACTATATAGTATGAAAGAATTTAATACTTGTCACAAGTTTTTATTGGTGCTTAAGGATTGATTCTATAAGTTCAAACTTTATTTTTAATAGATCATGCTTTATACAAAATAACAATGCACTGTATCTATGCTCATAAAATATTTTATTATATAATGAAAAGAAGAGGGGAGTGTTAATATGGCATGGATAAAGCATAAGGGAAGAAAAATGTTTGAAAGAAAGGATCAAATTATAGAAGCAATAGAAGCTCACCAATGGGATTATGAAGAGGATTTAATTATTGAGGGTGTTAAGCAGGTATTTAATAAAAACTTGATTATGAGAAAGGTTAAAGACTCAAACAGTATATATGCTAATAAGGTTATAAAATCAAAATTTGAAAATGACATAGACAAACAAATTGAAGAGGTTTATGGATTTTTTAAAAACAAACCTTTTTCATGGTGGATAGGTCCAAATTCAAGACCAGATAATTTAAAAGAATTTTTGGAAAAAAGAAATATGAAGGTAATAGATGAATATATTGGATTAGCTATATTTATAAAGAACTGGAAGGATACTGGCTTCAAATGTCCTTTTACAATTACAGAAATTCGAGATAACAATGACTTGAAAGAGCATGTTAGAGTAAGTGCTCAGGTATGGGGATTAAATGCTAAATCAGAAGAAACAGCTTTTAATCAAAGACAACAGTATTTAAAACTACCATCAAAAAGGGGTAATTTCTTAG
>DAOUQG010000242.1 GCA_030625765.1 Thermohalobacteraceae bacterium
TTATAAATTTGATCTGCTGTTCTTTCTGGTGCTGAACCAGCAAATAAAACTAAAATCGAGTTATCTTCTAGTGTTTCACTCAATCTTTTACGGTTATTTACAAAAAAATCCTTTTTCATTATTTCACCTTCCTACTAAAAATTATGTACTTTTTAATTTCCTCATATTTCTATTCTATAAAGAATTATGAAATCCTCCATTTATTAAATAATATCTATATTTTGATTAACTAACTGCCTTTCAAATACTTCAAAAAAACTCACATCATAAATATACTTTTCAAATTAACCAACATATTTTCGCATGCTCAAACACAAAAAGTTATGAATATTTCAAAGCCCTAGCACCACTTTATCGTGTTATTTTTTTAAGATTATTAAACTAAAAAATTAATCTATGCACACCAAGTAATTTTCCAGCCATTACTACCATTACAATAAAAATAACCCTTTGAATCCATTTGTCTCCCTTATTTACAGCAAAATTACTGCCTAAATATGCACCAATTCCATTACCAATTGCTAAAACCATCCCTAGCATCCAATCCACTTTCCCATTAATAATAAAAACCATTAAAGATGACAGCATATATATACCTACTACAAAAACCTTAAGACTATTAATTTTAATTAAAGACATTCCTGTTATCAGGCTTAAAGTTACAATTATTATAAAGCCTACACCACCCTGAATAAATCCTCCATAGAATCCTACAAAGAAAAAACATATTACCGCAATTACTTTTCGTTTTGTGCTAATATCTTCTAACTCTACAGTCTTGATAATTTTCTTCTCTGGTCTCCAAATTATCAATATCATAACCATCAACATAATAATACCTAATATCTTCTGAAAAACATCTCCAGATATATCAATAGCGAGCTTCGCTCCTATTACAGAACCAATAATTGCTGGTATGCCTAACATAATACTTAATTTCGGATAAAAGAATCCTTTCTTCTTAAAATTTGAAACTGCAACTATGTTCTGAATCATTAAAGCTACTCTATTTGTTCCATTTGCAACAGCAGTAGGTAAACCACTAAAAATCAATACAGGCATAGATAGTAGTGAACCTCCACCTCCTATAGTGTTCATAAAACCTGCTATGATACCTGTTATAAGTATTAGAATTATCTTTTGCATTTGTGTACCTCCTTATTTTTAACAAATATGCTCTGCCTCTATTAAGTCCTCCTTATTAAAACTAAGCTTATAGATATCTGGCATCTGAAGTGTCTTCCAAAAGCTAAAGTCATATTTTTCATCAAAGTAATTCATGATAAGTACCATTATATTACCGTGTGTGCCTATAGCGACATTCTTATTTTTATAAGTTTTTAAAATCTCTTTTAGTGCCATTATTCCTCTTTTCTGAGCTGTTTTATTTGATTCGCCTCCATTCCATGAAAAAGTATAATCTGACCATACCTTTTTAATAGCTGAGTCAAAATCCTCAACTAACCCACTAGCTAGTACTCTTTCTTTAAATCTATCTTCAATTATTACCTTTTTACCAATTTGACATGCAATTCCTTCTACTGTTTGTATAGCACGTCTATATGGACTGGATATTACATAATCTATTTTCACATTATGTCTCATCAATATCTCAGTTATTTTCTCAGCATCCTTCATTCCCTTTTCTGATAAAGATCGATTTAATTGATCTGGTGTATATTTAGAGTGAGCATGACGAACAAAATAAATATTAGTCAAAGTTAAAATCCTCCCAGCTTTTCTTAAGTATAGTTCACATATTTTAGTAATGATTTGTGTGATTTTGTCCTGCATCTAATATAATTTCGATATAACTTAAGAATCTCCTTTAAAAACTAATAAAAGACTCCCATAGTTTTGAGAGCCTTCATGATTTAATCTATAATATTTTATCAAGTTTTGCTTTTATCTTAAGGGTTCTTTTTCAAATTTATATCCACATTTCAATAAATTCTCTGCTATTCTAAGATGTGCAATCCAAGTTGCCATTTTACTCACCTCACGTTGTTTCATTGTTATGCATTTATTTATACAAATCTAATTCCAAAGTATTTATAATAGTAGAGTAATAGCTTCCCAAAGAACATCACACAGTTCCATAGCTTCATAATCGTTTCCATAATTATCATATATGTAAATATCTCTACCAATACCACATTTTTTATTCTTTACTATATCAACATAAAATCTTCCATCACCATAATTAAACTGTTGTAGTATTTTTAGCATCTGCCCAACATTTAGTAATGGAAGACAATCCTGCTTACCATAAGAAACTGGATTAAAACATTCGTAACTATATTCATCATCAGAATTATTTTCATCATCATCTTCTTTATACCATTCTTGTTCACTCATTTCGTCTTCTGATGCTTCTATTTCATCCTCTGCGATATTGTCTCTTAAAGATTTTATATTCCATAACGTAATTAACAGCTTACTTGAAGTAAGCTCGTAAACCTCAATATCTCCTATTACAAATTCAATCTGAGCATACTCATCATTCATAGCGTCTTTACAAATAGATGCAACTGCTAAATCATACTTGTTTGGAATCCATATTGAGTTTAATCTCTCTTTTTGATATTCTGATAACTCGTTTAACTGTTCTAAAGTAATGTGTTGTTTCATAGTATTCCTCCTTGTTATTAAAAACCGTTGTTTCTAATCATTACATTTTCAAAATCTATAGAGCTATCACCCGCCTTAAGTGATGTAGATTCATTATCCTCTATAATTGAATCCTTAACAACAATATTTGAGCTTGCTATTATACGGAAAATTTCTTTTCTAGCCAAGTTGTTAAAAATATAGAGATTGTGAAAACTGATATACTCACTATTAATTATATTAATTATTTCCCAATAACCATTTCTAGCAAAAGAAACATTGTTGAAATTCCAATTACTACAATTATTCATACTTAGTGCTTCATGTTGACATCCAGATATTAGTGAGTTAATAAAAGTCATATTGTGAACATTTTCTCCATATATTCCCCAAGCTCCACGCCCAAATAATATTGAATTATTTATAACAATATTACCACTATCCTCAATAAATATATCTCCACCCATACTATCATATTCTGTAGCATGTCCTATTCTTAAGTTTGATATTTCAATATTGTGTACGTTTTTCAGTGACATAACTGTACCATCTGTTTCCATATATAAATTTACAGGTTCATTTCCAATCCCCTCAATTATTAAATTATTTACATCTCGAATAGTTAGATTATAGATGGTTTCAATATACTCATTTTCAACTGTAAGTTCACTAATATAATAATCACCAGTTTCCAACAAAATTTTCCTGTTTGAACCAATAGCTTCGTAAAGCTCTTCAACATTCTCTACTGTTATAATTTCAAGTTCAGATTTATTTGTATTGTATTGTACATAATTAGAAGATTTTTTGATCTCTTCATAATCTTTCATCTGCAACTCAAATTCAACAACATCCTCTTCAATTACTCCTTCAGCATAAGCCTCAAATCCATTCTCATTTAAAAACAATTTAACCTCATAGGAATATTTAAATTCGTTTTTTTCTAGTACTTTATAATATTGGTTAATAAATGAATAGTACTCTGAATTTTGATGCTCATTAATAAATTGCTCATAGCTTTCTTTTAGAGATGATTTAATATATTCTTCATCCCACGCAGCACATTCTTCATCTTCATATAGTCACCCTAATACTCCAGCATTCAAGGAGAAGAAGAAAGGTGAGCTTTCTCCAGAAAAGATTAAAGAAGAAATGGAGCAAGTGCTCTAAAATAAAATAAAAAGAGAA
>DAOUQG010000018.1 GCA_030625765.1 Thermohalobacteraceae bacterium
CAGGCTGTAGATTTAGCTTTATCAAATGATTTTCAAAATTCAATTGCAGCTTTAGAAAACCCATATGGTGACGGTAATACTGCAAATCGAATTATAAAGATAATAAAGTCAATTGATTTGACACACAAATCTAGATTAATCAAGAAAGGATTTTATGATATAGATTTTCAATTAAGTGAAAAAAATATGGAGAAATAGTAGTATAGAGAATATTAAAGCTTTAGCTAGGATAGAGGTTCAACAGTTACAATTGAATATGCAGAAACATTTATGTTAATTAGAGATGTATTTTAATCATTTCAAAGGTAGGGAAATTAAATGGAGAATATTGTTTTAATTGGTGCAGGTGGGAATTGCAAGGTTGTAGTGGATATATTAAAGAGAGATTATAATATTGTCGGAGTGACTGACATAGATGTAAACATGCATGGAAAATTAGTTTATGGAACAAAAGTATTAGGAAACGATGATATATTAGAAAAATTATTTGAACAAGAAATAGCAAACGCTCTAGTTACATTGGGAAGTATAGGGAACTATCAAATCAGAGAGAAACTGTATCTTAAAGGAAAAAAAATTGGGTTTAAGTTTGTAAATGCAATTAGTGTTTATTCAATAATATCAGAATCAGTTATTATTGGTAAAGGGAATATAGTTATGGACGGTGCAATAATTCATTCGGATACTATAATAGGAAATAACACGATAATTAATACAGGTTCAATAGTTGAACATGACTGCAAAATAGATGATTATGTACATATTTCACCTGGTGCAATGATTGCTGGAGGAGTTACTATAGGGAAAGGAACACATATTGGTCTTGGCTCAAATATTATCCAAGGAACTACCATAGGTAAAAATTGTATCATAGGTGCTGGTGCTGTTGTGATAAATGACATACCTGATAATTCTTTAGCTGTTGGTGTTCCTGCTAAAATTATTAAGAAAGTGTGAAGGTGATAAATATGGTATTTAATAAAATATCAAAATTATTTATATATCCAAACAATACAATTAAGGAAGCGATGGAAGTCATAGAAAAAGGCTCAAAGGGAATAGCACTTGTTATAGATGAAAAGAAAAGGCTAATAGGAACCGTAACTGATGGAGACATTAGAAGGGCAATACTAAGAGGATTAGCCTTAGAGAACTCTATTGAAACTATAATGAATAACCAATTTACTTTTGTGACTGAAAATTATTCCCAAACTCTAATAAAAAACTTATTTGAGCAAAAGCAGATTAATCAAATACCTGTATTAAATGATAATATGAATGTTGTAGATGTCATTTATTATCATGATATCCATCAAAACCCATCAAAGGAAAATTGGGCGGTAATTATGGCAGGTGGACTTGGGACAAGACTACATCCGCTAACAAAGGATATTCCAAAGCCAATGCTACAAGTAGGAGCAAAACCTATACTTGAAACTATTATTGAACAATTAAAATCATATGGATTTAAGAACATAGTAATTTCTTTAAATTACAAGGGAGAGATAATTAAAAACTATTTTCAGGATGGTTCAGGCTTTGGTGTAAATATCAAATATATTAATGAGAAGAAGCGGTTAGGTACTGCTGGAGCAATTAGATTAGCAAAAGAAATTCTAACAAACTCTTTTTTTGTTAT
Organism: Thermohalobacteraceae bacterium; assembly: GCA_030625765.1. GTDB lineage: Bacteria > Bacillota > Clostridia > Tissierellales > VENL01 > DAOUQG01. The sequence continues at coordinate 1,640 of DAOUQG010000018.1, forward strand.
TAATGGAGATATTCTTACTAAGTTAAATTTTACTCAGTTAATGAAATATCATTTAAAGCATGAAAATTTTATTACTATTGGTACAAGAAAATATCAACTTGAGATTCCTTATGGGGTTGTTGACATTAATGATGAACGAGTAAAAACATTAATAGAAAAACCAAAGAAGGAGTATTTTATTAATGGAGGAATATATTGTTTAAGCCCAGAAATAATTGACTGGGTACCTGAAAATAAATATTTTGACATGACACAATTAATAGATTTATGTTTGAGTAAAAAACAAAAAGTTGGTAGTTTTCCTATAACAGAATATTGGATGGATATTGGACAAATGGAAGACTATCAGCAAGCAAGTGTTGATTATAATAATTTGTTTAGGAGTGAGATCAGTGCAACTTCAGAATAAAAAAGTATTGATAACAGGTGCAGATGGTTTTATTGGTAGTCATTTAACTGAAAGGTTGGTAGAAAAAGGAGCAGATGTAACGGCATTAGCCCAATATAATTCATTTAATAATTGGGGTTGGATAGAGACATTAAATGATGATATTAAAAAGGAAATCAAAGTGTACACTGGTGATATTAGAGATTATGATAATATTTCTAAGGCAATTAAAGGGAAGCATATAGTATTTCACTTAGCAGCGTTAATAGCTATTCCTTATTCGTATCAATCACCTGCAGCATATGTTAAAACTAACATTGAAGGAACTTTAAATGTTATGGAAGCATGTAAAAACTTCAATATAGAAAAAGTAGTTCATACTTCTACAAGTGAAGTATACGGAACTGCACAATATGTACCTATTAATGAAGAACACCCTTTACAAGGTCAATCACCATATTCAGCAAGTAAAATAGGGGCTGATAAAATAGTAGAGAGCTATCACAAGTCATTTGGGCTACCTGTAGCTACTATAAGACCATTTAATACGTATGGTCCAAGACAATCAGCTAGAGCAGTTATTCCTACAATAATATCTCAGATTTTGTCAGGCAAGCAAGTAATTAAATTGGGCTCATTAACTCCTACAAGAGATTTTAACTATGTAAAAGATACAGCTGAAGGTTTTATAAGGATGGCAGAAGTAGAACAAAGTATTGGTGAAGTTATTAACATTGGTACTAATCATGAGATTTCAATAGGAGATTTAGTTAAAAAGATTATATTACTTTCAGGAAAAGAAGTAAGTATAGAATGTGACGAACTGAGAGTTAGACCTGATAAAAGTGAAGTAAATAGATTATGGTGTGACAATACAAAAGCTAAACAAATATTAGAATGGCAGCCACAGTATACACTAGATGAAGGCCTCTGTGAAACTATAGAATGGATTAGTAATAATTTACATTATTTTAAAACAGATATATATAATGTTTAAGATGAAAGAGGGATATATATGATACCTTTATCTGTACCAGAGATATCAGGAAATGAATGGAAATACATAAAAGATTGCTTAGACACTAACTGGGTATCGTCAGCTGGTAAATATGTAGACACATTCGAACAGAAATTTAGTGAATATTTAAATGTAAATCATGCAGTGGCAACTGTAAATGGTACAGCTGCTTTACATTTAGCATTGAAAGTTTTAGAAATTCAACCAGAGGATGAGATTATAGTACCATCTATGACGTTTATTGCCTCGGTTAATCCTATAATATATGTTGGTGCTAAACCTGTTTTTGTAGATGTTTGCAGAGATTCGTATGTAATGGATGTAAATAAAATTGAACAACTAATAACAGAAAAAACTAAAGCTATTATGCCAGTTCATCTTTATGGAAATTGCGTAGATATGGAGGCATTACTGAATATAGCACAAAAATATAATCTGTACGTTATAGAAGATGCTACAGAAGCCTTAGGCACTGAATATAAGATTAACAATAAGTGGGTTAAGGCAGGAACTATTGGGGATATTGGATACTTTAGCTTTAATGGAAACAAACTGATTACAACAGGTGGCGGGGGAATGCTAGTTACTAATTCTGAAAAGATTAAACAAAAAGCAAAACAACTATCCACTCAAGCTAAATTAATAAAGGACAATTCAGGAATGTACCACGAGGAAATAGGCTATAACTTTAGGCTACCTAATATTTTAGCAGCAATGGGAGTTGCTCAACTAGAACAAATCGAAGAATTTCTTAAAATTAAGCGTAGTAATGCTAAACACTATAGTGAGTTGTTAAATGGTATAAAAGGTATTACATTGCCAAAAGAAGATAAAAAAGTTAGAAATTGCAGTTGGCTATATTCTCCATTAATTGAAGAAGATTTTCCAGTTTCTAGAGATAAGTTAATACAAATATTAAAATATAATAATATCCAAAGCAGACCATTTTTTTCACCAATACATTTGATGCAACCTTATCAAGCATATAGACATGGTGATATGAAGGTTACATTAGAATTGTCAAGTCTAGGTATTAACTTACCAAGTTCAGTTGGACTCAAATATGAGGATATTCAGAAGATAGTAGGAATTATTAAAGAAATTTGTTGAAAGGGGGAGATAGTTTTGTTACAGGAAGATAGAAACAAATTAATGTTAGAAACCACTGAAACAGCATTTACATATATTAAAAAGGTTATAAAAGCTATTGAAGATTGTGTAGAGTATTATCAAACTGGACAAGAGAAGAAAGCTTTCGATTTAACTATACAGATTATAGATGCTATTAAATGGATAACAGATGCTATGAACCTGACAAAAGAGATACATAAAGAAAACATTGATATTGGAAGCATTAATGAGCATCTAATAGCAATTGTAGATGGTTTTGAGAATAAGGATTATATATTGGTTTGTGACTTATTAGATTATGAGATAAAGCCAATTATAAAAGAATGGATGACAAAACTAATGAAGACTAACATGATAGAGAACAATTAGTTTATGATTGTAAAAATGTTTCAAAAAAATGTATCTTGGGAAGTAATTTTTATTGTTAAAGTTTAGTAGAATAAGTGCCGATGTATATATTAAAGAATACAAATTTTTTAGGAGGAGAGTGGAATGCGTATAGAGACATGTAGTAATTTACATTCAGTTCAGAGTATACAACCTAAAAAGAGTAATGACATCGGAGTAAAAGGGATAGATAATAAAGAACTAAGTAATATGCTTTCAAAAGAAAAGGTGGAGAAAGATAAAAACAATGGAAATTCTAAAATTCAAGAAATGGATGAACATAATCTAATCAAGCTTATAGAAGAAGCTAACAGAAGTGTGAAGACATATAACAGAAAATTGGAGTTTTCGATTCATGAAGCAACAAAAGAAATAATGGTTAAGGTTATTGATACTAGTGAGGAAGAAGACAAGGTAATAAGAGAAATTCCATCAGAAAAGATACTAGATATGGTAGCAAAATTATGGGAGGTAGCAGGGATTTTGGTTGATGAGAAAGCTTAAAATGTTTAGCTAATTATATTGATTCAAATCAATTTATAATTGTTTTAGGGATGCTATAAGATTCGGAGGTGAATTAATTGAGTGACATGAGAATTGGTGGTCTTGCTTCAGGAATGGACATTGATCAGATTGTTAGCGATTTAATGAAAATTGAAAATATAAAGAGAGATAGGTTAGAGCAGGACAAGCAAGTATTACAATGGAGACAAGAAGCGTATAATGATTTAAATAAATACTACGCAAATTTTATATTAGATACTAAAAAAGATTTTGGATTATCTTCTACTACATCTACAGGTACACTAATAAATGTTTCTGTTAGTAGTTTGGATTGGGTAAAATCTGCGACTTCTTCAGATACTACTATAGCAACAGTTAGTTCGCTTGCAAGTTCTTCGGAAGGAACTTACAATATTACTGTAGATAAAATTGCTAAGAATTTTTCTGCGGCAAGTAGTGGGAGTATATCGGATGGTGCTACAACAGATTTAGCAACACAGTTTACAGATATAGCATCTACTGATACTATTCAGTTTACAATTGAAACAAACAGCGGGAGTCAACTATTTACCTATAGTGGTGGACTTGATTCTGTTTCATTAGACGATATTGTAAAAGATATCAACGATGCTAACCTTGGAGTTACTGCATCTTTTGATAGTTCTATAGATAGATTTTTTATTCAGACCGATGATACTGGTACTACTAATACTTTGAAAATTACCGATACAAGCACTATTGCAGCAGCTCCTGCGAAAAAATTTTTCACCGGCGCTAATAATCTATTAAAGCTCCAACAAGATGAAGATGGTGATAGCACATATACAGACTTTGAAGATGGGACTATTAAAACCTATGCTGGGCAAGATGCTCAGATAGATTTTGGTGCTGCTGTAAATATTACGCAGGCTTCAAACAATTTCACTATAAATGGAATTGAATTAAGCTTAAAAAATACTGGAAGCTTTACTGTCACAATTGGAACTGACGTTGATGCTGTTTACGATAAAATAAACAGTTTTGTTGAATCATACAATGAAATGGTAGGCAAAGTTTATGGTGAATTAAGAGAGGAAACTTATAGAGACTATTTACCACTTACAGATGAGCAAAAAGAAAGCATGACAGAGGATGAAATTGAGCTTTGGGAAGAGAAAGCTAAGAGTGGACTCCTAAGAAATGATTTATTACTTGAAAGAACAATGCAGACTGTCAGAAATGGGCTGTATGAAGAAGTTTCTAGTATAACAGGAGCATATGATCAATTAACTGAGATAGGAATAACTACAGAAGCCTATTCTTCAGGTTCAGTAGGTAAGCTGGTTATAGATGAAGAGGATTTAAGAGACGCTATTCAAAACAATGCAGATGATGTACTTGAGCTATTATTCAAACAACCAAGTGAATCGCTAAGGTCAAAGTCTGAGGATTCTATGACAGCCGCTGAGATTACACAGAAGCGTGAAGAAAGTGGACTTATAAATAGAATGTATGATAATCTAATAGCAGGAATGAAAGACGTTATAAATAAAGCAGGTCCGGGTGATGATTCATCGCTTCTTAGAAATGTTCAAAGTTCAATTTTATTAGATTTCGTAACTGAACACGGTAGTATAAGTATGTTAGATAGTGATATAGATGATATAAACAGTGATATAAATACTATGATAGATAGATTGAGTTCCATTGAAAACAGGTACTGGAAACAATTTTCTGCTATGGAACAAGCAATAAATCAGATGAATCAGCAAAGTGCATGGATAGGACAGCAAATGGTTGGAATGTAGAATTATTAACGATAGGTTTTATAATGAGTATATATAAGAAAGGATGATTTTAATGGCAGCATACAATCTACATCAACAATATCAGCAGAATTCAGTTATGACAGCTTCACCAGAGGAATTGACTTTAATGCTATATAATGGAGTAATAAAGTTTATTACTTTAGCAAAGGTTATGATTGAACAAAAAGATATTGAAAAATCTAACAATGCGATTTTAAGGGCTCAAGCTATAATAAATGAACTAAATATCACTCTAGATATGAAATATGAAATATCAAATAATTTGAGACAGCTATATGAGTTTATGCTAGAAAAATTATTGGATGCTAACATCAAAAAAAATATAAAACCTTTAGATGAAATCCTACCATTGTTGAGAGATCTAAGAGATACTTGGAAGGAAGCTATGAGAACAGCAAAAATAGCTCAAAAAAGAGTAGCAAGATAATTGAGAAATTTAAAGTTGAAAATGTAAAATTAGCAGTTATCAATATTTATGCTGTAGAGCAGCATGGAGGTTAATATGGCAGATATTCTTTTAAAAGAACTTATTAAGATTAGTGAAGAGAAGATTTTGAGGTTGTATAGGATTGTAGATGTCACTAAAAAACAAGAGCAAGCTATTGAGACTGATAAGCTTGCAGATTTACAAAAATATATTGATAAAAAACAAAATGAAATAGATTGTATTAATGAGTTAGATAATGATTTTTCAAACAAATATACAGAGTTAAAAGAGAAGTTTAATATTGAATCACTTGAAGATATACCTGCTTGTCATAATGAAGATATTAAAATATTACAAACTAAAATAGGTAAGATATCAGATATCTTAAAACTAATTTCAGATCAAGAAGTAATAAATAATGACAAGATCAACAGAAATTTCAAAGAAGTAAAGGCAAAGCTAAAGCAAGTGAAAAACGGAAAAAAAGCAACTCAAGGATATACTAAGCATAAAGATATGAGCCAGTCAATTTTAATTAATAAAACTAAATAGGTATACAAAAAAACATAGACCTACAAAATGGAAATGTTTACATAAGTGTATAATAATAAAAAATGTTTTGATAATATTCTAGAAATGATAATAAACTAGATTATTCATGTTAAAACAATCCTCTGAAAATCCATATTTGATTTTTCTGAATCATCTAATAAATATAGATGATTCTTTTTTTTATTATTTAAGAAGCAAAAAAATAGAAAAGAAAGAGGCAAGCTCTTAATATCTAAAAATCTGTCTCTTTCTTATTCATAGTTTCTAATTTTCCTTCTCTCATAAATTTCAAAATCAATGATCTAGATATACCTGTAGCTTCTGCTATTTGCATTAAGTTAGCACCTCTATGATAATAAAGATAATTTTTGATTTTTGTATAAGGGTTATCTAGTTCTTCGGAGCATCTTTTGCAAAGAATATTGTTTTCAGATTCAAATAGTTTTCCACATTTTTTACAATTTATTAGTGCCATAAAATCACCTCATTTATATTTTACAATATTTTTCAAAAATATTAAAGAAACAATTATTCTTTATAGATGCATACATAATATAAATTGTGTTTTCTAAGACATGGTCTATATTAGGTTTTACTTATACAATAGATTAAAAGTCATCAAAAAGCAATAGGTATAAACTACTAATATTTTATCTGATAGCTTACAATTCTAATACTTCCACTTCTTTAAAAAGCATAACTATAATCTACAAAATCAACTGAAAATTCTAATAAGAAGGTTACATATAAAAAAATTAACATTTACACCCTATTAATACACAGGTTTTCCACATCTTTTCACATTCATTTCATCAGTTTTCCACAAACTTATACACATTTTCCACAGAAAAGTACATATTTTGCACACAAAATAATAACAGTTTTTTGTGGATAATTTCTTAAATATTTATTCAAGATTATGAATATAAAAATGCTGTTAAAAATAATATATTATAAACAAGAAATTATTTTCAATATTTAGTTAATAAATAGATGTAAATAAAAGATGAGGTGGGTATGATAATAATATCAGATAAAAATATCATTGTCTGATAAAAAAGTTGACAAAACATTTTGAAAATTTGAAGGATATTAAAATATGATGTAGAAATATATATTAAAGAAGTAACTTTATTCAAACATTTGTTTTTTTATTATTTTTGCTTCTTATTATTGAAAGGAGTTGGAATGTATGAAAATTACTGTTAGTGGAAAAAACATGGTGGTTACAGATGCACTAAGAAATACTGTAGAAAAAAAGCTCAATAAATTAGAAAAGTATTTTAATGAAGATGTAGAAGTAAATTCTACTGTAAGTGTAGAAAAAAACAGGCATATTTTCGAGGTTACAATTCCATTTACTAGAACTATTCTTCGTGCAGAAGAGGTTACAGATGATATGTACACATCTATTGACAAGGCAGTTGATGTTCTTGAAAGACAAATTAGAAAGCATAAAACTAAATTGCAGAAAAGATATCATAATGGCGGAACAATAAAATTTGAAAATATCACTCAATTATCTCAAGGTGAAAATGATCTAAAGATAGTAAAAACTAAGAAATTTGCTATGAAGCCAATGGATGAGCAAGAAGCAGTTTTGCAAATGGAATTAATTGGACACAGCTTCTTTGTATTTAAAAATGCAGAAACTGATGAAGTAAATGTAGTTTATAGAAGAAAAGATGGGAATTATGGCTTGATAGAGCCAGAGTTTTAGGATAAAGGATAATAGATTATTAGGCGAAGAAATATTTTCTTCGCCTTTTATAATGGTAAAAATATTAACAACATGTTGAAATCTATACAAAGTAGCGATAAAGAATCTTTGTAGAAAGATAAATTTCATATAAAGTTATATTTAGGAAATGAAGAAGGAATTTGTTGATTTTTATAGAATGTTACTTTAGTAAGATAAAGATAAAAGGGGGCTTAATAGAATGTTAATAGAGTTTTTGATTGGATCATTAATAATTGGAATGATTAGAGGTGGCAAGATTGGAAGGCTACGATATATATCTTTTAACAGAATTTCAATACTTATTTTATCTTTATTAATTTATATGAGTTATTTTCACTTTGCATTTAGGGGCTATAATATAATTATGAATTATACTATCCGTCTATACATTTTTTCATATGTAATGTTGATTATTGGTCTTGTACTAAACTATAGATTTAGAGAGAGCTGGTTAATGTTCATTGGTGTTATTATGAACTTAATTTCTTTCTTTGCAAACGGTAGAAAGTTATTAGTGTCTATAGAGGGACTTAAATATACAGGTTTAAATGACGCAGTAAATCTTATTGCAAATCAAAATATGAGTTTATTTGCCCCAATATCAGAAGCAACTAAATATAGCTTTTTAAGTCGTCTAATTGCATTACCTCAACCATATCCATATCCTCAGATTTTCAGTTTAGGAGATTTTGTTATAAGCTTAGGATTATTTTTATTGATTCAAAGAATAATGTTTGATGAAAGAATTGAAAGAAATAGCTTGATTAATTTCAAATAATAAATAAAGTCAAATCTTACTTTTACTTTAAAATCCAGTTAAAAAATTTAACAATTCTTCCTGGATTTTTATTTTGTTTGAGCCTGAATTCTTGCTACAGATAACTTTTAATGATAAAATAACATGATAAGGTAAAAATATTGCGAGGTGAAATGTTGTGAAAAGAATTTTCGAGAAAGTTTTTGGTAGCTATAGCAATAGAGAAGTTAAGAGACTTAGCCCAATTATAGATAGGATTGAAGCATTAGAAGATGATATGAAAAAATTAAGTGATAGTGAATTACAGTCTAAAACTGAAGAATTTAAAAAGAGGTTAAAAAATGGAGAAATACTTGATGATATACTTCCAGAAGCATTTGCAGTTGTAAGAGAAGCTGCAGATAGAGTTATTGGATTAAGAGCATATAGAGTACAGTTAATAGGTGGAGTAGTACTTCATCAAGGTAGAATAGCTGAAATGAAAACTGGAGAAGGTAAGACTCTTGTTGCTACATTTCCATTGTATCTTAATGCTCTTGAAGGGAAAGGTGCACATCTAATCACAGTTAACGATTATCTTGCTTCATATCAGGGTGAAATGATGGGTAAAGTATACAATTTTCTTGGGCTTTCTGTAGGAGTAATAGTACATGGACATAGCATTGAAGATAGGAGGAAAGCTTATAATTGTGATATTACCTATGGTACAAATAATGAATTTGGCTTTGATTATTTAAAGGATAACATGGTAATATTTAAAAAAGAAATGGTTCAGAGGGAATTGAACTATGTAATAATTGATGAGGTTGATAGTATTCTAATAGATGAAGCTAGAACACCACTCATTATTTCTGGTAGTGGTGATAAATCAACTCAACTATATTTTGCAGCAGATAGATTTGTTCATACCTTAAAGGGAAGAATTGCTGATCCAAATGAAAAGAAAAAGGATATCTTTGATAGAGAATATCAAGAAGAAACTGTAGACTATGTTGTAGATGAGAAAGCACGAACTGCTACATTAACTGATAAGGGTATAGCAAAAGCAGAAAAATTCTTTAGTCTTGAAAACTATGGGGATATAGAAAATATGGAAATCTCACATCATATAAATCAAGCACTAAAAGCTAGAAATCTTATGAAAAGAGATGCTGACTATGTAGTAAAGGATGGAGAAGTAATAATTGTTGATGAATTTACTGGAAGACTCATGTTTGGCAGAAGATATAGCAGTGGGTTGCATCAGGCAATTGAGGCAAAGGAAGGCTTAGATATCAGAAGAGAATCAAAAACATTAGCAACTATCACATTCCAAAATTACTTTAGAATGTATAAAAAGCTATCAGGAATGACAGGTACAGCTAAAACTGAAGAAGATGAGTTTAGAGAAATATACGGTGTTGATGTTATAGAGATTGAAACAAACAAACCTGTTATTAGGCAAGATCACCCTGATGTAGTGTATAAGAGTATTGAAGGAAAATTTAAAGCTATAATAAATGAAATAGAAGAGAAGAACAAAAAAGGTCAGCCAGTACTAGTAGGTACTATATCAATAGAAAGATCTGAACTGTTGAGTAAGCTACTAAAGAAAAAGGGTATTAGTCATGAGGTTCTAAATGCAAAGCATCATGAAAGAGAAGCTGAAATAGTTGCACAAGCAGGAAGATTTGGAGCAGTAACAATAGCTACAAACATGGCTGGACGTGGTACAGATATCGTATTAGGTGGTAATCCAGAGTTTTTGGCTAAGAGTGAGATGAAGAAAAAAGGATATAGTGAACACATTATTCATCAGGTTGATACCTTTGCTGATACAACTGATACAGAAATAATAGAAGCTAGAAAAATATATAGAATGCTATTAGAGCAAGCTAAAGAAGCAACTAAAAAAGAGCATGAGCAGGTTCTAGAGGCTGGAGGACTTCATATCATAGGTACTGAAAGACATGAGTCAAGACGTATAGACAATCAGCTTAGAGGACGTTCTGGACGTCAAGGAGACCCTGGTGCATCTAAATTTTATATTTCTTTAGAAGATGATTTAATGAGGTTATTTGGTAGTGATAGAATTAAAGTAATGGTTGATAGATTGGGTATGCCAGATGATGAACCACTTGAGCATGGAATACTTTCAAAATCTATAGAAAGTGCTCAAAGAAAGGTAGAGGGTAGAAACTTTAACATTAGAAAGCACGTTCTTCAATATGATGATGTTATGAATAAGCAGAGGGAAATAATCTATGGAGAGAGAAGAAAAGTTCTTGAAGGAGAAAATTTAAAAGATCATATCTTATCAATGGTTGAAAATATAATAGATGAAGCAGTTTTAACATATACAGGAGAGATAAAATACCCAGAGGAATGGGATTTGAAAGGATTAGAAGAATATTTGTCTAAAATATTCCTAACAGAAGGAGTATTTAAGAATGTTGATGTGGAAAGCTTAACAAGAGAAAGCTTAAAATCTATGCTTATAGATATAGCTGAAAATAAATATAATGAAAAAGAAAGAGAAATATCAGAAGAGAAGCTTAGAGAGATAGAAAGAGTTGTTCTACTAAGGGCTGTTGATACTAAATGGATGGATCACATAGATGCAATGGATCAGTTGAAGCAGGGTATAGGACTTAGAGCTATGGGACAAGAAGATCCTGTTAGAGCATATAAGGCTGAAGGATTTGATATGTTCCAAGACATGATTAAGAGAATTCAACAAGATACAGTAAAGTATTTGTATACCTTTGAGCTTGAGGAAAAAGTAGAAAGAAAGAGAGTAGCAGAGATTACAGGAACAAGTCATGGGAATAGAGCAAAGAACGGTAAAACAGTCGTAAAAGATAAAAAGATAGGAAGAAATGAGCCTTGTCCATGTGGAAGCGGCAAAAAATATAAGAGGTGCTGTGGACAGTGATGGAAGTATAAAATGTAAAATTGGAGGAAAGTTATGCTAGAACTAGAAATCTATAAAGATAATATAAACGAGTTGAGAGAACAGATAGAAGAGGTAGGTGTGTCTCTTTGACTTACCAGCTTTAGAAAAACAGGTAAAAGAGTTAGAGGAAAAAATGCTGGTCAAAGGTTTTTGGAATGATAGTAAAAAAGCTCAGAAGATAGCACAGGATTCTAAAATTTTGAAGGAAAAGATAAGTGATTATAATAGTATTGTAAAAAAAATTGAGGATGTAGAGATTCTTTTAGAGCTTGCACTAGAAGAAGAAGATTCTTCAGTAGAAGATGAAATTAAAGAAAGCATTAATAGCCTATATGAGTTTACAAAACAAATAAAAATAAAGACATTACTGAATGGTGAATATGATAATAATGGTGCTATTTTATCAATACATTCAGGTGCTGGGGGACTTGAGGCTCAAGATTGGGCTGAGATGCTCTTGAGGATGTATAGAAGATGGTGTGAAGTGAAGGGGTATAGTATTGAGATATTAGATATTTTACCTGATACAGAAGGAGGAATAAAAAGCGCAACACTATTAGTAAAAGGAACAAATGCTTACGGTTATCTTAAAGCAGAAAAAGGCGTTCATAGGTTAGTAAGAATTTCACCCTTTGATTCCTCTGGAAGAAGACATACCTCATTTGCATCTGTTGACGTTTTTCCCGAGTTAGATGACGATATAGATATAGAAATAGACCAAACTGATTTAAGAGTGGATACCTATAGAGCAGGAGGCGCTGGAGGACAGCATGTTAATACAACTGACTCTGCTGTTAGAATAACCCATATTCCTACAGGGATAGTAGTTCAGTGTCAAAGTGAAAGATCACAACACAGTAATAAGGCTACAGCACTAAAAATGTTAATGGCTAAGTTAATTGAGCTTAAAGAAAGAGAACAAAAGGAAAAGATTGAGGATTTACAAGGTCAGTACAATCAAATAGCTTGGGGCTCGCAAATCAGGTCATATGTTTTTCATCCATACAATATGGTTAAAGATCATAGAACTAACGCTGAAACTGGTAACATAAATAGTGTTATGGATGGTTCAATTGATATATTTATTAATGAATATTTGAAAATGAAAGCTAAAAACAAAAGCTAACCGCTCTGGTATTTTCTTTTCAGAGCGGTTAGCTTTTATAATAGAAGAAATCATATTCTAAGATCATTATGATTATAAATTGACTAAATATTATGTAAATTTCTATTGCATTAATTATAAATATGAAATAAAATTAAAAATATCAATATATTGGCATGCATATTACATTTTGGATTTTTAGCATACTTTTTCTTATATTTATAATTAATGCAAGTATTTACATTCGCATAATTATTTTTTTTAAATCAAAAGAAAGGAAATGATTATCTTTTCTAGAATATATATTTTTATAGGTATATTTTCAGCTATTAATTTAAATTGGTAATCATAAGTAGTATTAAAATGTTGTTACAAATAGAGGAGTTATGGCATGAGCTTGTTTAAAAAAAGGAGTAAAAAAAACAGATTTGCTGAACAGATTCATTTGCAAAACATGAAAAGTAAAATCAAAAGTTTAAACATCAAAAGAAAAATCAGAAATCAAATTACAGTTATTGTTTTAATTTTAGCAATTATTCCTATTTTAATTATTGGATTAATAAATTATTATACTCAAAAAGAAGATATTGAAAATCATACGATAGCTTCCAACGAAATCATTGCAAATTCATTGTCAAAACAAATTGACTTTTTTATTCAGAATTCATTCCATATTTTAAATACATTAGCAGCTACTCATGATTTTATTAATATGAACGAACAAGAAGCTAGCACAAATTTAGCCGATATAGTGTTAGAGGTAGAGCAAATTCAGACTTTATATGTTATTGATTTAGAGGGTAATGAAATAGCTTCTACTAAAGGGAATTCTCTAAATGAGAATTTCAGTGATGAAGAATGGTTTATAAACGGTGTAAACAAAGAAAAATATATTTCAGACTCTGATATTTATAATATGCTTCCAGGGGTAATGATTACTGTTCCTTTAAAAGATTATTTAGATAGACAGGTTGGTATTCTCGTCGCCAATATAAGCCTTAAGAAAATTTCTGAAATAACACAAGAACATAAAGTTGGAAAAACAGGAATTGCATATATTGTTGACAAAACTGGGATAATGATTGGACACCCAAATTTTAAAGAAAAGGTTATGGAACAACACAATGCAAAGGAAGATGGTATAGAAGGAGTTGTAGATGCACTAGAAAGTCAAACAACATCTCCAAAGTATAAAAAATATTTAAATGAAGATGGGGAAATGGTTTTAGGAGTTTATACAACTGCTTCATCAACAGGCTGGCCAGTTATTATCGAACAAAATGAGAGTGAAATAAGAACAACTGCTTCACAAGGCATGACTAGAACATTATATGTATCAGGAATAGCTATAATTATGATTATCTTCTTATCATCAATCGTTAGTAGGATTTTTTCAAATCCAATTGAAAAGCTTGCTAATGTAGCAAATAAAGTTGAAGGCGGAGACTTTACTAAGAGGGTTCAAATATCTTCAAGAAATGAAATAGGAGGATTACAAAATGCATTTAATAAAATGATTGATTCAGTAAATATTATTATCTCTAGTATTAAGGAAGTTTCAGATAATGTTAAGCTAACATCAAATCATTTAAATGAAAGTGCAAAGCTTACAGTTGATGCTTCAGATCAAATATCAAAGGTTATTGAAGATGTTGCTATAGGAACAGATAGACAATTGCGAAGTGTAGAAGAAACTACTACTATTGTAGCGAATATGGTAAACGACGTTAGAACTGTAGAAGATAGATCCAAACTTATTTTGCAGGCAACCAATGTAGCTTCTAATATTGCTAATTCGGGTGCTAAGGATGTTCAATTTACAAAGCAAGCTATGGAAGCAATTTCAAATAAAGTTAGAGAATCAGCAAATCAGATAGCAAAGCTACATGTACAAGTTGAGGAGATAGGAAATATTATTATATTTATTGATAATATTTCTAGACAAACTAATCTTTTAGCATTAAATGCAGCTATTGAAGCTGCAAGAGCAGGAGAGTTTGGAAAAGGGTTTACAGTTGTAGCTGAAGAGGTAAGAAATCTTGCTGAACAAACTGGAGAAGCGTCAAAAAATATAGTACAGATTATTACTAAATTGCAGAACGAGATGGCTTTAGCATCTATGACTATGCAAGAAGGAATTGAAGAAGTGGACAAAGGTAGTGGAGTAATAGAAAATACAACAAAATCATTTGGCAATATAAGGATAGAAGCAGATAAGGTAGTAGATGTTGTAAAAGACTTTACTAAAATTGTAGAAGATCTTTCAAAGGGAATGAATTCTATTGAAAGCTCTATCAATCAGGTTAGTTCAGTATCTCAGGAAACCGCTTCAGGAACTCAGACAGTATTAGCGAGTACAGAAGAACAGCAGTCTGCTATACATCAGATAAGCGAATCTACTGAAAAGCTAAATCAAATGGTTAGCCAGCTAAAAGAATTAATTATAGATTTTAAAATAGATTAGAGTAAGGGCTAAGAAAATATCTTAGCCTTTGTTTTTGGTGAGACTAATAATAGGAGGATAAAATGAAACCAATAATTGGAATTACATGTGACTATTCGTATATAAACGCAGTTAATAATTTAGAAGCTTATGGTTCTATTAGAATGGCAAGAATATGCGAGGATTATTATAAAGGAATTGAAAAAGCCGGAGGAATACCTATTATTATTCCTATATTAGATGAGGAAAACATAGATCAATTACTTAATAAGTTAGATGGTATAGTATTTTCAGGTGGAAGAGATTTTGATCCAAAATATTATGGAGAAAATCCAATTAGTGGACTAGATGGCATTATACCACAAAGAGATCGATGGGAGATGGCTATTGCAAAGAAGTCTATTGAAATTGGACTACCTATATTTGGGATATGTAGAGGACTTCAAGTTATTAACGTAGTAATGGGTGGAACATTATATCAAGACATATATACCCAAAACGAAGATAGAAATTTACTAAAGCATAGGCAGCTTGCTCCAAGATGGTATGGAAGTCATAAGGTATTAATAAAAGAGAAAACAAGATTAAGAGATATTTTTAATGATGACGAAATTTATGTAAATAGCTTTCATCATCAAGCTATAAAAAAGCTGGGAAGTGGTCTAAAAGTGAATGCATATTCTCCAGATGAAATAATTGAAGGTATCGAGAGTATAAATGATAAGTTTATATTAGGTGTGCAGTGGCATCCTGAGAACATGTGGAGTGAGAACAAACTGTTTTTAAATCTTTTCAGAGCACTAGCTGAAGCTGGTTTAGAATATAAGAAATAACTGTATTAATCATTTGAAATAAGGAATATACTTCTATTGTGTGTTTTTTTAACAAAGTATATAATTATGATATGAAAATTAAAGATAAGGAGAATAAGTCTATGAATATTGTTTTAAAATTAGTTCAAGAGTTCAAGTTAAAAAAGTTTCAAGTAGAAAACACGATAAATCTTATTGATGAGGGTAACACTATTCCCTTTATTGCTAGATATAGAAAGGAGCAGACAGGTGAGTTAAGTGATGTAATTCTAAGAGAGTTAAGTGAAAGGCTTACATATTTGAGAAATCTAGAAAACAGAAAAGAAGAAGTAATAAGACTTATAGATGAACAGGAGAAACTCACTGATGAATTAAAAGAAGAAATAGTAAAAGCAGAAACCCTTCAAAGAGTTGAAGACTTATATAGACCATATAAACAGAAAAGAAGAACGAGGGCTACAAAGGCAAAGGAAAAGGGACTAGAGCCTCTTGCAAATATCATATTGACTCAAGAAGTAATAGAAGGAGATATAGATGAAATTGCAAAACCATTTATTAATGAAGAAAAGGAAGTATTTACTACAGAAGAAGCATACCAAGGGGCTATGGATATTATTGCTGAGATAATATCAGATGATGCAGAATATAGAGATATTATTAGAAAGATTACATTTACTGAGGGAATATTAATTACTAAGGCTGTGGATGAAGAAGTTAAATCAGTTTATGAAATGTACTATGACTATAAAGAACCAGTTAAAGTTATAGCAAATCATAGAATATTAGCAATAAACAGAGGAGAAAAGGAGAAGGTTCTTAGAGTAAAAGTTGATAGTCCTGACGAAGAAATCGTTAATCTGTTGAAGTCTAAGGTAATTACTAATAAAGAAGCTGTAACAACAGAGTATTTATCAAATAGTATAGAAGATAGCTATAAGAGGTTAATCTCTCCTTCGATTGAAAGAGAAATTAGAAATAGCCTTACAGAAAAGGCAGAAGAGGATGGCATAAAGGTATTTGCAAAGAACTTAAATCCATTACTTATGCAACCACCTATCAAAGGAAAGGTTGTAATGGGGTTTGACCCTGCATACAGAACAGGTTGTAAAATAGCGGTAGTAGATGAGACAGGAAAGCTATTAGATTTTACAACAGTTTATCCAACTGCACCTCAAAACAAAGTTGAAGAATCAAAAAAAGAACTAATAGAGCTTATTAATAAATATGACATTGATATGATTGCAATAGGTAATGGTACTGCATCTAGAGAATCAGAAATGATTGTAGCTGATATGATTAAGGAATTGGATAAAAAAGTTTATTATACTATCGTTAGTGAAGCAGGAGCTTCAGTTTATTCAGCCTCAAAGGTAGCTAATGAAGAGTATCCAGATATAAATGTATCTATAAGAGGAGCTATTTCGATAGCTAAAAGACTTCAAGACCCATTAGCAGAGCTAGTAAAGATAGACCCTAAGCATGTCGGAGTAGGCCAATATCAGCATGACCTAAATCAAGGGAAACTAGATGAAGCATTAAGTGCAGTTGTAGAGGATAGTGTTAATAGTGTTGGAGTTGATTTAAATACTGCATCTGCTTCATTATTGAAATATGTTTCAGGTATATCAAAAAGTGTAGCAAATAACATAGTAAAATATCGAGAAGAAAAAGGTAGATTTAATAATAGACAGGAATTATTAAGTGTAAAAAGATTGGGAGGATCAACCTTTGTTCAATGTGCTGGATTTTTAAGAATATCAGATGGTGATACTTCTCTAGATAATACTTCTGTTCATCCTGAGTCTTACGAGGTTACGCTAAGGCTTATAAATAATCTTGGCTTCAATGAGAAAGATATAAGAGAAGGTAAGCTAAAATCTATAGAAGGTATGATCGATAATGATAATTTAGAAAAACTAGTAAATGAGCTTGAAGTAGGACTTCCAACCTTAAAAGATATTATAAAAGAACTTAAGAAGCCTGGAAGAGATCCAAGAGATGAAATGCCTAAGCCAGTATTTAGAACAGATGTACTAAAAATGGAAGATCTAAAGCCTGATATGGTACTGACAGGTACGGTTAGAAATGTTGTTGATTTTGGAGCATTTGTAGATATAGGAGTAAAACAGGATGGGTTAGTTCATATTTCACATTTGAGTAATAAATATGTAAAAAGACCAATGGATGTAGTCTCAGTTGGTGATGTAGTTTCAGTAAGGATCTTAGATGTAGATGTTGAGAGAGGGAGAATTTCGTTAAGTATGAAAGAAGTATAATCTGAAAGAAGTGCTGTCTAAGGATTGGAATAATTACTTTCGCTGTATATGATTCATAACTACGATAATAATATAAATGTTAAGGCTGTCATAGCATTTTGTGCTTTGAGTATATACGAGAGGAATGATAGTTAATATGAATCATAATAATTCAAATCAGTATAAGCGTCGTTGGTATATTTGGGGAATACTTGCATTAGCATATGTAGTAGTTTTTTTTCATCGAGTAGCAGTAGGAGTAGTACGATCAGAGCTTATAACGGATTTTAATATAACAGATATTGAATTTGGTAATTTAGGTGCTATGTACTTTTATGCATATATGATAATGCAAATACCTTCAGGTATATTAGCAGATACATTAGGTGCACGAAAAACTGTTACTATAGGAACACTTCTTGCTGGAATTGGCTCAATAATGTTTAGTATAGGTCAAACTATTGCAATAGGGTATATAGGAAGGCTTATCGTAGGGCTAGGGGTGTCAGTAGTGTTTATATCAATATTAAAAGTTCAATCACAGTGGTTCAAAGAAGATGAGTTTGGTAGAATGTCAGGACTTACATCCTTTATAGGAAATGGAGGAGCACTGCTTGCACAATTTCCTCTAGTTTTATTGGTTTCATATTTGGGCTGGAGAATGTCATTTGCGTCTATTGGAATTATAACAATAGCAATTTCAATTTTAGCTTATATGATAGTAAGGAACAAACCAGAAAATATCGGACTTGACTCTATTTCTCATGTAAAACAGAAGGAAATAATAAGTATAGGCAAGAGTATCAGGAAAGTTTTTTCAAACCCAAGAACATGGCCAGGTTTCTTTGCATTTGGTGGCATGTTTGGTTCGCAAATAGCATTTATGGG
>DAOUQG010000013.1 GCA_030625765.1 Thermohalobacteraceae bacterium
CATAAGGATTATGGACATTCAATAATTGGTGGGGAATCGGAAAACCCAGAAAATGTATTAGATGAAGTTTTAAAGCACATAGAAAACCAAAAAAAGGATGGCTTATCAAAACAAGATTTTGAAAGAATAAAGAAGAAATACATTGGTTATTATTTAATGGATTTTAATTCTATTGAATATATCGCAACAACTTTTGTTAATCACTATTTTAATGATTCATCAATTTTAAAATATATGGATATAATAGAAAGTATAAGGTTTGAAGAAATAGAAAAAAGGTTAAAAGAGCACCTTACACAAGAAAATTATTCAATATCACTTATAACTCCAAAATGATTTATTGACAACACAGACTATTAAAAATATAATTTATTGTGACATAACTATATAAGCTACTAGAGAACTAGTAGCTTATATAGTTTGAAAGAGGAGGAGTTTTTATGAACCCAGTGGCATTTGAACTGTTTGGCATATCCGTTAGATGGTATGGTATTATAATATCATCTGGCTTGTTTCTTGGAACATTATTAGCTTTAAGAGAAGCTAAAAGAATCGGATTTAATCAAGAACATGTAGTGGATCTTCTTTTATTTGCTATACCGTCTGCTATTATTGGCGCAAGAATATATTATGTAATTTTCAGATGGGATTACTATCAAGGTGATATTTTTCAGATGATCAATACCAGAGGTGGAGGATTAGCTATACATGGAGGAATAATTGGAAGTGTTATAGCAGCGCTAATATTTACAAAAGTGAAAAAGATTAGTTTTTGGAAATTAGCAGATATATGTGCTCCTAGCATTATTTTAGGTCAGGCTATAGGTAGATGGGGAAACTTTGTTAATCAAGAAGCTCATGGTGGACCTACTGATTTACCATGGGGCATTTTAATAGATGGTCAAAAATATCATCCAACTTTTCTTTATGAATCTTTATGGAGCTTTGGCGTATTTATATTTTTAATTTGGTATAGAAAAAACAAGGTTAAGGTAAAAGGGGAAGTCTTTTTACTTTATATGGCGTTATATTCTTTTGCAAGGTTCTTCATTGAAGCCTTAAGAACGGATAGTTTAATGTTAGGACCTATAAGAGTAGCTCAGCTTGTAAGTATAATAGTAATCATTTTTTCAGTATATATGTTTTACAGAAGAAGAAAACTTTTTACAGGTGACAATAATATAGACGGTAGTAATAATGCTGATTTATAGAAACACAAATAAAAATTGTAAAAAATATTCAACTATATATAATAATTGGAAAAAAATGAAGATATTTTATGTCTAAATTAAAAAATTGGTGTAGATTGGTCTTGAGTATGATTGACATCATTAAGAATTCTGTAATAAAATGGAATCACCTCAAAATAAGGTGGGATAATGATGAAACTCAATGACGAAATTATTAACCTAAGGGACAAGCTTAACAAATCAATTGATAAGAATGAATGTTATGAGTATATTTATAGTTTGAGTGTTGAGCTTGATCAGTTAATAGCTTTGTATTATGAAATGAAACACCAGATTCGAGAAAGCAAGTTCAAAGCATGATCAGTTAATTAGATATATTAAAGATATTTTGAAAGGTAATAAATTTATTGCCTTTCATTTTTATTTTTTGCAGAAAATTATTAGATTCAAGTAGTTAAAAAAATATAAATATTTATTTAAAAAATAAAGGGTTTTAAATATAGGTATAGAATTAATATAATGTGGTTGAAAGTGGTAAGATGTGGGGGGCAAACCCATAATAATGGGGTGAAGTGTATGTTTATTGGTGAATATCGTCATTCACTTGATAATAAAGGAAGAATAATAATACCTTCTAAGCTAAGAGAAAAGCTCGGAGAAACCTTTATAATCACAAAAGGCTTAGATAATTGTTTGTTTGTATACCCCATGAATGAATGGAGTTTACTTGAAAACAAGTTAAAATCCTTGCCATTAACTAGGAAGGATGCTAGAGCATTTGTTAGATTTTTCTTTTCTGGTGCAACTGAATGTGAGTTGGATAAACAAGGAAGAGTACTTATTCCAAGTAATTTAAGAGAACATTGCAAGTTAGAGAAGGATGCAATAGTAATTGGTGTTTCAAACAGAATAGAAATATGGAGCGATACAGAGTGGGAGCAATATAACGATGATGACGATTTAAGCTATGAAAACATTGCGGAAAAAATGGCTGAACTTGGAATTTAAGTTATATATATAGTTTTTTTAAGCAATAATAAAGTAAGTAAGCTAAATATCGAGGTGAATATTTTGGAATTTAAACATGTATCAGTGTTATTAGAAGAAGCAGTTAATGGATTGAGTATAAAAAAGGATGGAATATATATTGATGGAACATTAGGAGGAGCTGGTCATTCAAAAGAAATAGTAAAAAAACTAGATGGTGGAAGACTGATTGGTATTGACCAAGACACAAATGCAATAAAAAAAGCAAACGAAGAGCTAGAAGATTTTAAAGATAAGATAACAATTGTACACGATAACTTTAAAAATATAAAAAAAATTGTAGATGATTTAGGAATAAATGGAGTAGATGGAGTTTTATTGGATTTAGGAGTATCATCTCATCAATTAGATATTGGAGAGAGAGGTTTCTCTTATAACCAAGATGCTTATCTTGATATGAGAATGAACCCTGAACAAAAATTTTCTGCTTGGGATATAGTTAATAATTATTCTAAAAAAGATTTATTTAGAATAATTAAAGATTATGGTGAGGAAAGATGGGCAAGCAGAATTGCAGAGTTTATCGTAAACGAGAGAAACGAGAACGCAATAAATACTACAGAAGAATTAGTGGAAGTAATCAAAAAGGCTATACCTAAAGGAGCTAGAAAGGATGGTCCTCATCCTGCAAAAAGAACATTTCAAGCTATTAGGATAGAGGTTAATCAGGAGCTCGAAATATTAAAGGATACAATCATAGATATAACCAGTATATTGAATCCTAAAGGCAGAATTAGTATAATTACATTTCATTCTCTAGAAGATAGAATAGTCAAAAAAACTTTTAAAGAGTTGAATTTGGAATGTATATGTCCACCAGAACTGCCTGTTTGTGTTTGCAACAAGAAAAGAGAGCTCAAAATAATAACTAGAAAACCTATACTTCCATCAAAAGAAGAGCTTGAAAACAACCCTAGATCTAGAAGTGCTAAATTGAGAATAGCAGAAAAAGTTTAATGTTCTAAATTTTATAAGGGGTGAATAAATTTGTTAGTAGCTAAAAAGGAACAAAGATTCTATTACAACGATGCAAATACTAAAAAGCAAGATATAAGAAGAACTATTCAAAATAAGAAAAATATCAGAAAAGCAAAAAAAAGAGTGGCATTAAAATTTAAAATACTTTCATATGCAATTATAATGTTAGTTATCTGTTTATCTTTATTATTAAGATATACATATATTGCTCAATATAGAATTCAAATTTCTTCACTGGATAAAGAAATATCAAGCTTAGCTAAGAAAAAAGAAAATCTAGAAATAGAATTAGATAAAATTAAAGATTCAGAATGGATAGAATTAGAGGCTAGAGAAAAATTAGGAATGGATTATCCAACAAGCAGTCAAACTGTTTATCTAAGTGTTGATGAAAGTATTTTTGACGAAGATCCAGTGGAAAAGCAAGATAACAAGCTTTTCAGATTAAAGTTCTTTAGTGGATTTATTGATAAGATATTTGGATTACTATAGGGGGTGTAGCAGTGTCAAATCCCCTTAATTCAATAAAAATAAGGATAGTTGTTTCTATATTTTTCACCTTAACTTTTTTTCTTATTCTGATTTCAAGATTAGGAGTTCATCAAATTGTAAATGGTGATGAGCTAAGAAAAAAAGCTTTAGCACAATGGTCTAAAGATATTAAAATACGTCCTGAGAGGGGCATTATATATGATAGAAAGGGTATCAAAAGACTAGCAATTAGTGTTAATGGTTTTAGGGTTGCATGTTCACCAAAAGATATCAAGGATGAAGATATTGAAGAAACAGTAAAGCAATTGGCTGAAATTTTAGAATTAAATGAAGAAGAAATCACTAATAAAATTATTGCATACAAAGAAAAAGAATATGTAAAGATTAAAGAATGGGTAGAAAAAGAAGAGGCAGATATTTTAAATGATAAAAACTTAAATGGTGTAATAATAATACCTAATACTAAACGTTACTATCCATTCGAAAATTTAGCTTCACATATTTTAGGGTTTACAGATATTGACAATAGAGGGCTGTATGGTATAGAAAACAGCTATAATAAATTTCTAAGTGGAATTCCAGGAAGATTAGTAATTAATGTTGATGTCAATGGAAGACGGTTGCCATATGATAATGAGCGTATAATTGATGCAGAACAAGGAGCAAGTATTATTCTAACAATAGATGAAACTATACAGCACTTTGTAGAAAAAGCCGCTGAACAAGCAATGAATGATTATGAAGCGAAAAATGCAACTATTGTAATAATGGAACCTAAAACAGGTGATATCTTAGCGTTTACATTTAAACCTGATTTTAATCTTAATGATCCAAGAATACCAATGAACGATAAGATTAAATCAAAATGGGATAACATGACACAAGAGGAGCTAGAACATGAGTGGAACAATCTATGGAAACCTCATCCAATAACTGATGTCTATGAGCCTGGTTCCACTTTTAAAGTGATAACAGCAGCAGCTGCCTTAGAAGAAAAGGTAGTATCGTTAGATACCGAATTTTATTGTAATGGATATGTTAGAGACATCCCTGGAGGAATAATAAAATGCTGGAGTTACACTAATCCACATGGTGATGAAACTTTTTTAGAAGGAATGCAAAATTCTTGTAATCCTGTATTTGTAGAAGTATCAAAGAGATTAGGAAAAGAAAAGTTTATGAAGTATGTTAAAGCATTTGGAATTGGCGAAAAAACTGGAATTGACTTAGTTGGAGAAGTTTCGGGAATTGTACCTGATAACGTAGAAAAAATAAAAGATATCAGATTAGCTACAATGTCTTTTGGTCAAGGAATATCAGTTACTTCGATTCAATTGATTTCAGCTATTTCTGCGATAGCTAATGAAGGAAATTTGATGAAACCAAGAATCACTAAAAATATTCTAGATAAAGATGGCAAAATTATAGAGGAATTTCAACCTGAAATTATTAGAAAGGTTATTTCTAAGGAAACATCCGACGAAATTCTTTATATGCTTGAAACAACAGTTACAGAAGGTACTGCAAAACATGCATATGTTCCTGGATATAGAGTTGGAGGGAAAACAGGTACAGCTGAGAAAGTTGTAGATGGTAAATATTCTAAAGAAAAATTCATAGCATCATTTGTTGGAATTGCTCCAATAAATGATCCCCAAATAGCTGTACTGGTAATGATAGATGAACCTAATCCTGATATTGATATACATGGTGGAAAGGTAGCAGCTCCTGTTGCAGGAAAAGTCATTGAATATACTTTGAAATATCTTAATGTTGAACCACAATTTAACTAAACTCCCTATGAAACTTGATTATAAGTTTGTATACAAAAGAATGTTATATTGTCTAAATGTCATAAAAAACATTAGGCGTATAGAAAGTAATCAAGTATATTAGGAGGTATATTAGTGTCATCACCAACAATCTCAACTAAGAAGCGATTAATATTTTTGCTATTTGCAGTTTCTTTTATTGTATTTGGACTGATGATAAGATTAGGCTATCTTCAAATAGTCTACGGAGAAAACTTAAAAAATCAAGCCTCAGAGCAATGGGCAAAAGATATTCCTATTATGCCTAAGAGAGGAATAATATATGATAGAAATGGAAAAGAGCTTACAATAAACATTAGTGCATATATGGTTGATTGTGTACCAGCAGATATAATAAATCCACGAAAGACTGCTAATGTTGTTGCCAAGATATTAAATATGGATGATGAAGAAATATATAAAAAAATCACCAAGAAACAAAGTGTAGTTAAGGTTATACAATGGATTGGAGAGGAAGAAGCTGATGCGCTAAGAAAGGCAGATTTAAAGGGAATAATTATAGTACCTACTAATAAAAGATACTATATGTATGGAAATTTTGCTTCACATATTTTAGGATTTACAGATATTGACAATATTGGACTCTATGGAATAGAAAGAACCTATGATAAATACTTAACTGGAACGCCAGGTAGATTAATTCAAAATACAGATTCATTAGGACGTCAGTTGCCAGGAGATGCTGAAAGGTTAATTGAGCCAGAGTCTGGGTTAAATGCTGTATTAACTATAGATGAAACTATACAATTTATAGCTGAAAAGGCTGCACTTGAAGCTCAAGTAAAGAATAAAGCTAAAAAAGTTGCAATAATTGTAATGGAACCTAACAGTGGGGACATATTAGCGATGGCATCTAAACCTGATTATGACCCCAATAAACCTAGAACAGCAGTAGATGATGAAGTGAATGAAAAATGGGCTACCCTACCTGAGCAGCAATTAATAAAAGAATGGAATGAAGTTTGGAGGCCATATCCTATAAGTGACAATTATGAACCTGGGTCAACCTTTAAAATTATTACTGCAGCAGCAGGTTTGGAAGAAAAAGTTGTCACACCAGACAGTCCATTTTATTGTGATGGATTTGTAAGACAGGTAAAAAGTCCAAAGCCAATTAAATGCTGGAGATATTATAGACCTCATGGGGCACAGACATTTGTAGAAGGAGTGCAAAATTCATGCAACGAAGTATTCGTAGAAGTAGGATTAAGATTAGGTAAGGAAAAAATGCATGAATATATTAAGGCTTTTGGATTTGGAGATAAAACGGGAATAGATTTAAATAGTGAAGCATATGGCATAGTAAGTAGACCTGAATACATAAAAGAAGTTAACCTTGCTACCATGTCATTTGGCCAAGGAATAGCAGTAACACCTATACAATTAGTAACTGCTGTATCAACTGTAGCAAATGGTGGAGAGCTAATGGAACCAAGGTTAGTTAAGAAATTAGTAGATCAGGATGGAAATGTAGTTCATGAGTTTGCTCCAGAGGTAAAACGAAGAGTAATATCGAAAGAAACATCAAATACTATGCTGCAAATTCTTAATTCTGTAGTATCTGAGGGTACAGGCAAAAACGCTTATGTACCTGGATATAGAGTTGGAGGAAAAACAGGAACAGCTCAGAAGGTTATAGATGGTAGGTATGCTTCTGGAAAGTATATAGCTTCTTTTGCAGCAATAGCACCAACTGATGACCCTCAAATAGTAGTTTTAATTGTAATTGATGAACCCAGTACAGGTATATACTATGGAGGGTTGATAGCAGCACCTGTTGCAGGTCAGGTAGTAGGAGAGGTTTTGGATTATTTAGAAATTGAACAGGTGTTTACTGAAAAGGAATTAAATGAGAAAAATAATAAAAAGGTTAGTGTTCCTGATGTAAAAGGAAAAAGCTTAAAAGACGCAGCTAGAATATTAGGCAGTTTAGGGTTTAAGTATAGTACAGAAACCTTGGATGTAGATGAAAATGCTGATGTTCTTGAACAATTTCCAAAGCCTAATACAAATGTAAACAAAGGTTCTAATATAGAGCTTTATGTACAAACAAAGAGAAATGAAACTAATAAGGTTGTTGTTCCAAATTTGACAGGACAATCACCTCAGGAAGTTATCGAAATTTTGAATAACTTGAGTTTAAGATTTAAGTTTGATGGTAATGGAGTAGTAGCAGATCAACAGCCTAAACCGGGTACAGAAGTTGACTTTAATTCATTAATTGAAGTTGAGTTTAATGAAATAAAACGGCAATAACTTCAGGGCAACTTCAGACATTAAAGTTTGAAAGTTGCTTTTCGTTTAGACTATTATAATTGACTAATATATGATATTATCTAATAGGGTAAATCACAAAATTGCGAGGTGTAAATAAATGAAGCTGAAGGATTTAATCAAACAAATCGATGTTATCAAAATAGACGGCGAAACAGACATAGACATTATGCATATAGATCATGATTCCAGAAAGATTGAAAACGATAGTTTGTTTATTGCAATTAAAGGTTTTATAGTTGATGGACATGATTTTATTGAAAATGCTATAAAAAATGGAGCAAAGGCAGTCTTGGTTGAAAAGGATACTGACTCTATTGAAGGTATAACTATTGTAAAAGTGGAAAACACAAGAGAAGTTATGGCAAAAATTTCGTCCATATTTTTCAAGGAGCCTTCAAAAAAAATAGATATTATTGGAATAACAGGCACTAATGGTAAAACTTCAACTACTTATTTTATAAAATCAATTTTTGATGCAGCAGGCAAAAATGCTGGTATTATTGGAGGTATTGGAAATATAATAAATAGTGAAATTAGAAAAACTAATATCACGACCCCTGAGTCATTGGAGGTTCAGTATATATTACACAAAATGGTAGAGTCAAATGTTGATATATGTGCTATGGAAGCATCATCTCATGCTCTTGAGCTACATAGAGTAGATTATTGTGACTTTGATATTGGAGTTTTTTCTAATTTAACAATTGATCATTTAGATTATCATGAGACTATAGAAAATTATTTGGATGCAAAAATCAAATTGTTTTATAAAACACAAAGATTCAATATTATCAATATTGATGATAAATATGGGAAAGAGATAATTAAGAGGATTGAAAAACTTTCTACACCTGTATTAACCTACGGAGTAAATAATAACGCTGAAGTTTATGCAACTAATATTGAACATTCAGCTGAAGGAGTGAGATTCGTATTAAATACACCAAAGGGATGCACCAATATAAATATGAAAACTCCTGGGTTATTTACGGTATATAATGCATTAGCTGCTGCTGCTTGTGGCTATACTTATGATATTGATTTAGAAGTAATCAAAAGAGGATTGGAAGATATTAAAGGTGTAAAAGGGAGATTTGAAGTAGTTCCAACAGGTAAAAATTTTTCAGTTATTATTGATTTTGCTCATACTCCTGATAGCCTTGAAAAGGCACTAGTTACTGTTAGTCAATTTGCAAAGGGAAGAAGAATAGTATTGTTTGGACTAGGCGGAAACAAGTATAAATCTAAGAGACCTATTATGGGTGAAATTGCAGCTAAGAATAGTGATTTGTGTATAATTACATCTGATAATCCAAGGACAGAAGACCCAGAAAGTATTATTAAAGAAGTCTTAGAAGGAGTAAAAAGAGCTAATGGTAACTATGTAGCTATTGTAGATAGAAGAGAAGCTATTAGATATGCTATTTTAAATAGTCAACCAAATGATGTAATATTATTAGCAGGAAAAGGTCATGAGACTTATACAATAATGGGGGATAAGAAGCTTCCTTTTGACGAAAGAAAAGTTGTATTAGAAGCATTAGTTGAATTAGATAATCAAAATATACTTGAAAAATAGGAAATGATTATGTTGAAAAACTCGAGAGGAGAAGATAGGGTATGGAATATAAAGATATGATACGAATTATTATTATTTCTTTTATTATAACGTTAATATTAGGACCATTAATTATACCGTTACTAAGAAGACTTAAGGCTGGACAAAGCATAAGGCAGGAAGGTCCTAAATCACATTTAAAAAAAAGCGGAACACCTGTAATGGGTGGAATAATGATGTTAGTAGCACTTATTATTACTACACTTACTTCAGGCATAATAAATAATGATATGATTATTCTCTTAGTGGCAACAATAGGATTTGGTTTGATAGGTTTTATTGACGATTTTATAAAGGTAGTTTTGAAAAGAAATTTAGGGTTAAGAGCATATCAGAAATTAATTTTTCAGATAATATTAGCAGTTATATTAGCAGTTTATCAATCAAATACTTCTTTTATGGAAACTCAGACTATTATACCATTTATTAACAGTACAATAGATCTTGGAGTATTATTTATTCCCTTTATTGCATTCGTAGTAGTAGGTACAGTAAACAGTGTTAATCTAACTGATGGTGTTGATGGTCTAGCATCAGGTGTTACTCTAATAGTATTATCATTTTTCGGGTTTGTTGCATTGAGTGATGGAAATATAAGTGTAGCTGTTTTTTGTGCAGCATTGGTAGGTGCATGTCTAGGCTTTTTGAGATACAATATTCACCCTGCAAAAGTTTTTATGGGAGATACAGGTTCATTAGCTCTAGGTGGTGCTGTTGCTGGAGTTGCAATATTACTAAATAGACCCTTAATTTTACCTATAGTGGGTGGAATTTATTTTGTGGAAACTTTATCAGTAATTATTCAGGTTACATCTTACAAATTGACAAGAAAAAGAGTGTTTAGGATGAGTCCGTTACATCATCATTTTGAAGAGATAGGATGGAAAGAAACAAAGGTAGTTACAGTTTTTTGGTTAACAACAATAGTATTGTGTTTGATTGGATTTTTGAGCTTATAGTAAGTTAAGTAATAATAAAACGAAGAAGGTGCATAAATGAACTTAAAAGATAAAAACATACTTGTTTTGGGCTTAGCTATTAGTGGAGTTTCAACTGCAAAAGCGCTTAACAAGCTAGGTGCAAATGTTACTATTACAGACATGAAAACAGAGGAAAAATTGTCTAGCTTCATAAAACAACTTGAAAATTTTAATATTAATTATGTTTTAGGAAGCAATGATGTAGACTTAGAAAATTTTGATTTAATCATAAAAAGTCCAGGAATACCTTTAGAAATACCAATTATAAAAAAAGCAAAGCAAAAAGAAATCGAAGTTATAACAGATATAGAGTTAGCTTATAGACTATCTGATAATAAGATGATAGCTATTACTGGTACTAATGGTAAAACAACAACTACAACTTTGATAGGTGAAATTTTCAAAAATGCAGGTAATGATTGTCATGTTACAGGAAATATTGGAGTAGGTATTTTATGGGAGATTGTAAATGCTGATGACCAAGATGTGTTTATTATTGAGGCAAGTAGCTTTCAATTGGAAAATACTAATCATTTCAAACCAAAAGTGAGCATAATAATAAACATAACTCCAGATCATCTTAATTGGCATAAAACCTTTGAAAATTATGTAAGAGCTAAGAAGAAAATTTTTGCCAATCAAGATGAGAATGATTATACTATTTTAAATTATGACAATACTACTGTGAGAGAGCTTGCAGATGAGGTTAATTCAAATTTAATTTATTTTAGTACTAATACAACATTAGATAAGGGTGTATATATAGATGGTGATTACATAGTAATCAATGATGGTAGTAAAACAAAAAAAGTCATGCCTTTTTTGGATGTTGGAGTACCAGGAAAGCATAATTTAGAAAATGCGTTAGCTTCAATTAGTGCAGCTTGGGTTATGGGTGTTGATTTAGAGGTTATTACAAAAACTTTAAGAGAATTTGATGGTGTAGAGCACAGATTTAAATTTGTTGATTGTATTAATGGTATGAACTTTTACAATGATTCAAAGGGAACAAATCCTGATTCATCAATTGCTGCTATAGAGGCGTTAGATAGTCCTATTGTTCTTATAGCTGGAGGAATGGATAAAGGAAGTGACTTTGACGAATTTATTAAAAGCTTTAATGGAAAGGTGAAAGCTTTAGTTTTACTAGGAGAAACAGCAGAAAAAATCAAAAACACAGCAATAAGTAATGGTTTTAACAATATATATATAGTAAAGAATATGAAAGAAGCCGTTCAAAAAAGTAATGAAATCGGAATTACTGGGGATAATATACTGCTTTCCCCTGCATGTGCAAGCTGGGATATGTATCAAAATTTTGAGGAAAGAGGGAAAGATTTTGTTAATGCAGTAAAAGGCTTAAGGAGGACGTAAAATGTCGAAACGAAAAGCCAGTGACTTTACTCTTATGATAGTTACAATTCTATTGGTTTTTATTGGAATAATTATGGTATTTAGTGCAAGTTGGCCAAAAGCATTGAACGATTTTAACGATGGATACTATTTTCTAAAGAAACAACTAGTTTCAGCTGTTATAGGATTTCTTGGGATGATATTTTTCATGAATTTTCCATATTGGCGACTACATAAGCTTGCTAAATTAATCTTTATTGCTTGTATAGGGTTGAGCTTACTTATTTTCACACCACTTGGGACTGAATTAAATGGTGCTAAAAGGTGGATTGATCTTGGTTTCACAACTTTCATGCCTTCCGATGCTATGAAGCTAGGTGCTATCATATATTTAGCATCATTTTTGACTAGGAAAAAAGAAAAGATTAAGAGCTTTACTCAAGGAGTTATTCCATCATTTATTATCATAGGGATAGCTTGTGGAACAATAGCAATGCAAGATGATTTGAGTACCAGTGCAGTTCTTGGTATGACTTCAGTAATAATTCTATTTATTGCAGGTCTAAGAATTTTCTATTTGATTGGATTAGGTGGATTGGGAGTAGCTGGAGCTGCAGCAATAATTATTTTTGGAGATGAGTTTAGAAAAGCTAGAATTTTAGCATTTCTTCACCCTTTTAAATATAGACAGAGTACTGGATGGCAGATAGTACAGTCATTATTTGCACTTGGTTCTGGGGGAGCCTTTGGTAGTGGCTTAGGAAAAAGCAGACAAAAATTTTTTTATATACCTGAACCCTATAATGATTTTATATTTGCTATTATAGGAGAAGAGCTAGGATTTATTGGCTGCATAACTGTGATAATATTGTTTTTATTATTAATATGGCGTGGGATAAGAGTTGCACTTAATGTAAAAGATCTGTTTGGCTGTTTACTTGCAAGTGGAATTGTTTCACTAATTACAGTTCAAACATTAATCCATATTGCAGTTGTTACCTCATCTATGCCTCCTACAGGAATACCACTTCCTTTTATTAGTTTTGGAGGAACATCATTGATGATGTATCTATCTGCAGTTGGAATCTTATTAAATATATCAAGACATACTGATTTGGATAGGAGTTGAGATAAAATTGAAGGTATTAATTACTGGCGGGGGAACTGGAGGACATATATATCCAGCATTAGCTATTGCTAATAAGATAAAAGAAGAATACCCAAATTCAAATATACTTTATGTAGGTACTAAGAACAGTATGGAATCTGAGATAGTACCTAAAGAAGGTATTAATTTCGAATCTATTAGAGTAAAAGGTTTTACAAGAAAACTTTCAAGAGATACATTGAAATCTGTAAAGGAGTTGTTTTTGGGATTAAATGATGCAAGAAGAGTAATTAGAAATTTTACTCCTGATATCGTTATTGGTACAGGAGGATATGTATGTGGACCTTTGGTATTAATTGCAGCATTAAAGAAAATACCTACGCTTATTCATGAGCAAAATGCATTACCAGGGGTAACAAATAGAATTTTATCTAGATTTGTTGATAGAATTGCTGCTAGCTTTGAAGAATCAAAAAAATATTTTAAGTCAACTAATAAAGTAGTACTAACAGGGAATCCAATAAGAAAAGATGTAATAAACATTAATAAGGAAATAGCTTATAAGCATTTAAATATAGATCCTAAAAAGCATTTTGTTTTAGCTTTTGGTGGTAGTGGTGGACAGAAAAAACTTAATGATGCTATGCTAAAGGTAATTGAGAAAAATATTAATAATGATAATATTCAAATAATTCATGTTACAGGAAAAAGACTTTATGACAATTTCACTAATACTCTTAAAGCAAAAGGTATAGATAAACTGAATAATAACATTAAGATAATTCCTTATTTATATGAGATGCCTAAGGCAGAAGCTATAGCTGATTTGATCATTACTAGTGCTGGAGCAATTTCTATAGCTGAAATTACAGCTATTGGAGCACCTAGTATAATAATTCCTAAAGGCTATTCTACTGATAATCATCAAGAGTTTAATGCAAGAGCATTAGAAAATAATGGAGCAGCAGCAATGATTCTAGAAAAGGATTTAACTGGTGAAAAGTTGAATAATCTTATTTTAGATCTATTGAATAAAAAGAACAAGCTTGAGAAAATGGCTCAAAATAGCAAGAAATTAGGAAAACTAGACGCAACTGAAAAAATAATTTCAATAATAAGAGAATTAATGAAATAGAAAGTAATTACAGTTTGTAACACCTGTCTAGAATATGCATAATATGGTATATACTTTTTTATTAATTAGTCATATTCTGGAGGTGAAAGAATGGCA
This sequence comes from Thermohalobacteraceae bacterium, assembly GCA_030625765.1. GTDB lineage: Bacteria > Bacillota > Clostridia > Tissierellales > VENL01 > DAOUQG01. Next base: position 14,107 of record DAOUQG010000013.1, read on the forward strand.
AAATTTATTATAGAAGGTGGCAAAAGATTAATAGGAGAAGCTTTAATTAGCGGAGCAAAAAATTCTGTATTACCTATTTTAGCTGCCACTGTAATAAACGGTAATACAAGTACTATATTTAACAGCCCAAATCTTAGAGATGTAGACACTATGGAGGATATATTACGTTCTATTGGATGTAAGGTTAATAGAGTTGATAATATGGTTTATGTTGATTCTAAACCATTAAATAAGATAAGAATTCCAGAGGAACTTGTAAGAGAAATGAGATCCTCAATAATATTTTTGGGAGCAATGTTAGCTAGATGTGGAGAGGTTGAAATAAGCTATCCAGGTGGTTGTGAAATTGGACCTAGACCTATTGATTTACATCTTAAATCTCTAAGAAAATTGGGAGCACATATTGATGAATCACATGGTTTTTTGTATTGTAAAGCTGAAAATTTAAAAGGTTGTGAGATACAGCTTGACTACCCCAGTGTTGGAGCTACTGAAAATATCATGATGGTTGCTGTTAAGGCTAAAGGTACAACTATTATTAGAAATGCAGCACGTGAACCAGAAATTGTTGATTTGCAAAACTATCTTAATTCATCTGGAGCAAGGATATGTGGAGCAGGTACAAGTGTGATTATGGTAGATGGAGTAGATAACTTTCAAAGTGTTGAGCACACTATAATTCCAGATAGAATAGTAGCAGGTACTTGTATGGTGGCATCCGCTATAACTGGAGGAGAAATTGTTCTTAAGAATATTGAAGTTGAACATATCCAATCAATTATTGCAAAGCTAAGAGAAGCTGGCTGTATGGTTTATAACAATTGCACCTCATTAAAAATAATTGGACCAAGACGACCAAATGCAGTTGAATCTATTCAAACATTACCATATCCTGGTTTTCCGACTGATATGCAGGCACAAATGATGGCATTACTATCAATAGCAAATGGCACAAGTATAATCTCTGAAACGATTTTTCAAAACAGATTTAAGCATGTAGAGGAATTGCTTAGAATGGGAGCAAATATTAAGACTGTTGAAAAGGTTGCTGTGATCAAAGGTGTTACAGAGCTTACAGGAGCAAAGGTAAGTGCTAAGGATCTGAGAGGTGGAGCAAGTTTGATTTTAGCGGGATTGGTTGCAAAGGGGACGACAGAAGTGAATAACATTTTTCATATAGATAGAGGATATGATCAATTAGAAAAAGTTCTACAGTCTTTAGGTGCAGATATTAAAAGAATATAGCAGCATTTATGCTGCTTCATTTATAACATGGACAAGTTTTGTTAGAGGGGGATAGCATGTATGAAGAAAAGACCAAGTAGAATTGAGAAAAAAGTAAGAAGAAAAAAAATTGGACTTATGTTTGTTATTTTATTATTATTATCTAGTGTTTTTTTTATATTATTTACTCAAACTAATTTTTTTCATGTATCAAAGATTGATATAAACAGCAATGAAATATTAACTGATAAAGAGATTATATTAGCCTCAGGTTTAATAGAAGGTGAGAATATTTTTATGATTGATATATCTCTCATGGAGGAGAATTTAAATGCTCATCCATATATCAAGCAGGCTAATGTAAAAAGACACTTTCCAAATAAAATTAGTGTTGATATTGACGAAAGAGCTGAGTTTTTGAAATTATCCTATATAGGTTCATATATATATTTAGATGATGAGAGTATCATATTAAGTATTTCACTCGATAAAAAAAATGAAAAAATACCAGAAATAATTGGATTGAATGTAAAAAATGCTGTAGTTGGGGATAAAATAGTATTAGAGGAAGATGGCACAGAAACAACTATTATTAACCAAATTATTAATTTTTTAAACCTTTGCAAAATTATTGATTTATATGATAATATAACTAAAGTAGATATTGATGATAATTTTGATATTACTTTTCAATTAAAATTAGGAACAAAAGTTGCATTTGGTGACCTAGATAATGTAAAATATAAATTGAGCTATTTAGTTGAGATACTTGATAAAATAGGTAATAGGATGGATCTGAGTGATGAGGATATTTCAAATGGATTAATAGATTTTTCGCAAGGAGAAGATGCAATATTTACTTTTAGCAACAACTAGGAGGAAGTGTAAATGAAAAGTATTAATAATAAAGTTGCCATGATTATAGTGTGCATACTTCTAGGTATTATTTTAGCAATTCAATTTAAAACAGTAGAAAAAACCTTGGGGCAAGGAGAATTTATTCCTAGTCAGAGGACTGAAGAACTTGTAGCTGAGTTAAAAAAAATTCAGGAGGAAAGAGACCGTCTGTTTAATGAGCTAGAAAACCTAGAGTCAAAAATAGAACAATATGAAAAAGGTGAAGCAGATAAAAACACATATGTAGAAAATTTATACAAAGAATTAGAAAAGTATAGAATGTTTGCAGGATATAAGGATTTAGAAGGTTCAGGAATAGTTATGCAAATTGATGATCCTAAAATCGAAACAGAATACTGGGATGGAAGTAGTACTGTGGTTCAGAACTATGATTGGATTATTCAAATAGTTAGTAAGCTTAATGCTTCGGGAGCAGAAGCTATTTCAATTAATGGTCAAAGATACACTAGCTATACTGAAATTGAGGCTGCTGGCAATCATTTGGTGATAAATGGTGTTTCATCAACTACTCCTGTTGAGATTAAGGCGATTGGTAATTCTTATAATTTAGAAAACGCCTTAATGATGACTGGAGGTGTTGTATGGGAAATGAAGTATTTTGGAATAGAAATTAAAATTACACAAGAACAAAATATTAAAATTCCTAAATATAATAAAATAATAGAATTTAGATATTCATCGCCTATTCACGATATTGACTAGCCCTTAGGAGGGTGATTATGAAAAAGAAAACTAAACAGAATATTATTTTATTTCTTATGTCTTTTATCTTAGGTATTTTATTAATAGTGAATATAAACCAGGATGCTGATAAATATAGAGAGGTATCGTTAAAATCTGTCCAAATGATAAGAAATGAAATTGGAAATTATGAGAAAGAGATTTCAGATTTAAGTAAATTTATAGAAGAGAAAAATAAAGAAATTCAGAAATATGAAACATCGATAAAAGAAGAAGGAAACATTATAGAGGTTATTAAAGATGAAATTGAAGATATTAAGTTTATAGCAGGTTTTAAAGATACTCAAGGTCCGGGAATCATAGTAACAATATCTGATAGCGAGTCTGATTTTGAGTATGGAGAAAATATTAGTGATTTCTTAGTACATGATATTGATGTACAGAGACTTGTAAATGATTTGAAAATTGCTGGTGCAGAAGCTATAAGTGTTTCAGGACAAAGAGTTTTATCAACTTCTGAAATAGAGTGCAATGGACCAACAATTAAGATAAATGATAGAACATACCCTATTCCCTTTGTTATTAAGGCAATAGGTGACCCAAAGGTTTTAAATGCAGCTGTAAGCGCTCCAGGAACCTATGGATTTAAATTAAAGGATATTTATGGTATTAGAATTAAATCAAATATCAGTAACTTTTTATATATACCCAAGTATAATAAAGGGTATATAAGTTTCAGATATGCAAAACCTGTTAAAGAAGGTGAATAATATGTTATTAGCAATAATTGGAATTTTATTAGGTATAATAATCGGATTATATTTACCAATAACCTATTCTCCAACCTATTCGTTATATATTTCAGTTGCAATATTGGCGTGTTTGGATTCTGTTTTTGGAGGAATAAGAGCTACGTTAGAAGACGTTTTTGATGCAAGAATTTTTATCTCGGGCTTTTTTGGCAATGCAATTTTGGCAGCTTTCTTAGCTTATATTGGAGATCGATTAGCTGTACCTCTTTATTATGCTGCAATATTTGCATTTGGTGGAAGATTATTTCAGAACTTTGCAATTATTAGAAGACATGTTTTTGGTAAAGGTAACTTTCCTAAATAGTACTGAAACTGAAATCTATGTCATTTGTTAAAGGAGCTAGATAATATGACAGAAATAATTACTTCTATAGATATAGGGACTTCTAAAATATGTGTATTGATTACACAAGTAGACAGTAATAATCAAATCCAGGTTATAGGTATTGGTATGAGTGAAAGTAAAGGTATTAGAAAAGGTATTGTTGTTGATATAGAATCTACTACCAAAGATATTGTACAAGCTGTTGAACAAGCTGAAAACATGGCAAATATTGAAGTGGATTCTGCTTACATAAATATTCCAGGTGGCTATACAAAATTAATTAATAACAAAGGTATAATAGCTATTTCCGGGCAAGATGGAGAAATCGATATAGATGATGTTAATAGAGTTTTAAATTCTGCTTCAATAGTATCTATCCCTCAAGGACAAAAAATAATCGATATTATTTCTGATCAATATATAGTAGATGGATATGATGAAATCAAGGACCCTATTGGAATGTCAGGCTTAAGACTCGAAGTTGATGCTAGTATAATTACAAGTTCTAGTACTACTTCGCTTAACTTAATTAAGAGTGTAAATAGAGCTGGTCTTGAAGTGTTAGGAATTATTATGGAGCCCTTTGCTCTTTGTGATGCTGTATTAACTAAAGATGAACGTGAGTTAGGTGTTTTACTAGTTGATATAGGGGCAGGTACAAGTGATATATCATTATTTCGGAATAATAAATTAATTTATTCAAATATTTTAGCTATAGGTGGAAATCATATTTCAAATGATATTTCTATTGGTCTGAGAATTCCCTTTGAGAAGAGCGAAGAAATTAAAAAGAAATTCGGAGTAGCGTATAATCCGTCAATTGATAATGAAAAGAAAATTAAGATTAATCCTATCGGGATGGGAGAAAATATTGAAGTTTCACAGGAGAAACTATTGGAAATAATCCAAGCAAGAGTAAGCGAAATATTCGAGCTTGTTGATAATCAAATAGCAAATTATGATTTAAAGAAAGATATTTTAGCAGGAGTTGTTATCACTGGTGGTGGAGTTAGCTATTTGGAAGGAGTTACTGATTTAGCAAGTCATATATTTGAACTGCCAGTAAGAATTGGACAACCAAACTACTTAGGAATAAAGCAACCAATTTTTTCGACTGCTATTGGACTAATAAATTATTCTTCAAAGAGGAAATTTAATTATTATGTAGAATATAATAATGTGGATGTTAAAAATAACAGAAAGAAAAATAAACTCAAAAATAAAAAAAATGTTATGTCTACTATAAAGAGAATTTGGGATGAATATTTTTAATCAAAAGACAAGGGGGTCATTATGTGTTTGAGTTTGATGTTGATATGAAGCAGTTTGCACATATAAAAGTTATTGGAGTAGGTGGTGGAGGTAATAATGCAGTAAATAGAATGATAGAAAATAACGTTCAAGGCGTTGAATTTATTGCAGTTAATACTGATAAACAGGCATTGTTCTCTTCAAATGCAGCTACAAAAGTACAAATAGGTGAGAAACTCACAAAAGGCTTAGGAGCAGGTGCAAATCCTGAGATTGGTATGAAAGCAGCGGAAGAAAGCAGAAATGAAATTATTGAATGCATAGATGGTGCAGACATGATTTTTATTACTGCTGGTATGGGTGGCGGAACAGGTACAGGTGCTGCTCCAATAGTTGCAGAGGCTGCTAAAGAGCTAGGCATTTTAACTGTAGGAGTTGTAACAAAGCCTTTTATGTTTGAAGGTAGAAGAAGAATGGTACATGCTGAAGAAGGAATCAAGAGATTAAGAGATAGAGTAGATACATTAGTTACTATTCCAAACGATAGATTATTACAGGTAGTTGAAAAGAAAACATCTATTATGGACGCTTTTAAGATTGCGGACGATGTATTGAGACAAGGTATTCAAGGAATTTCTGATTTGATTGCTGTGCCTGCATTAATCAATTTAGATTTTGCTGATGTAAAAACTGTTATGAAGAATAAGGGGCTTGCTCATATGGGTATTGGAAGAGCAACAGGTGATAATAGAGCATCTGAGGCTGCGAAACAAGCTATTCATAGTCCTTTATTAGAAACCTCTATTCAGGGAGCTAAAGGAGTGCTGCTAAATATTACTGGTGGACAAAACCTTGGTCTTTTCGAAGTTAATGAGGCGGCTGATCTTATAAGACAGTCTGTTGATCCAGATGCTAACATAATATTTGGTGCTGGAGTAGATGATAACCTTAAAGATGAGTTAAAAATTACAGTTATTGCAACTGGATTTGATGAGACTAATATTGAAAAAAATGAGAGTGGTAAAAATACAAATGATAAATTAGGTAACTTTAACACTAAAAAAATGGGGAATTTAGATGGTGAAAAAGATTATGAGGCAGATGATTTAGATATACCTACTTTCTTGAGAAAAAAATATAAATAATTAGATTGAAAAAATATTTAAAAGTGTAAATATAAACTAAGGGCAGTTTTCTTTATATAAGAAAATCGCCCTTTTTTCGACTTCAGTTTATGACATTTTTTAGGAAAACAATATTGTATAATAGTCATATAAATATGGACAATTGAATAAAAGTATTGTAAAGGAGTCTTTGCTTAAAGGAGGCAATAGCTTGTATATCTATGCTGAGTACCTAATATTAGAAAATATAATAATAAACTATATAATATTATATGTTACAGGTAGATTTACAAGAACAGATACCAATAAAATAAGGCTATCTTTAGCTTCTTTAATTGGTGCTTTATATACTCTTGTAGTTTTTTTTCCATCACTTAAATTTATGGTTAACGTTATAGTAAAGCTTGCAATTTCAGTTTTAATTATAATAGTGGCTTATAATCCATCAAGAATGTACAGCTTTTTAAAACTTTTTGTTACGTTTTACGTAGTTTCTTTTGCATTTGCAGGAGCAGCACTTGCATTATTTTACTTTATTGATATTGAAGCCTTTGTTCAAGGAGGAATTTTTTACATAAAAAGCTTGCCTATAGGTAAATTTCCTTTGAAAACATTAGTTGTAGCTGTAGTTCTTTCATCAATATTATTAAAGTTTTCTTGGGGATATATTCAAAGCATAATGAGTAGAGACAAGGCATTTATCCCGATCTCTATAAGCTTAAATAACAAAGTGGTGGAATTAATGGCTCTGATGGATACAGGTAACTCATTGAAGGATCCAATTTCAGATACACCTGTAATAGTAGCGGAATTCTATGCAATAAAAGAACTACTTCCTAAAAATGTACAAAATATTTTTTTGAAGTATTCAGAAAATAATCTGGAAATTATAACAGATATTATGTCTAAAGCTACTCAAGATATAAAATTCAGATTAATACCATTTAAATCTTTAGGTTCAGAAAATGGGATGATGCTTGGATTTAAGCCTGACAACGTTATATTAAAGGATGAGGATGAAAAAATTCTTTCAAATATTGTTGTTGGTATCTACAACAACACCTTGTCTTCTGATAACAAGTATATGGCTTTATTGCACCCTGAAATACTAAAATAAAGGAGGAGATAGGATGAAAGCTTTTTTTTGTAAAGCAAAAATTCTTTGTAAGTTATATTACATAAAAATATTAAAGAAATTAAATTTATATAAACCACAAGAAATTTTTTACATTGGAGGAAGTGAAGTGTTACCTCCACCATTATCTAAAGAGGAAGAAGAGTACCTTATTTCAAAACTAGAAGAAGATGAGGATGTAAAAAATATTTTAATAGAAAGAAATTTAAGATTAGTAGTTTATATAGCAAGGAAATTTGACAATACTGGCATCGGGGTTGAAGATTTAATATCAATTGGTACTATTGGACTTATAAAAGCAGTTAATACATTCAAGCCTGACAAAAAAATTAAATTAGCTACCTATGCATCCAAGTGTATAGAAAATGAAATTCTTATGTATTTAAGAAGAAATAATAAGACAAAATCAGAAATTTCATTTGATGAACCTCTTAATATTGATTGGGACGGAAATGAATTATTGCTATCAGATATTTTAGGAACAGAAAGCGACATCATATTTAAATATCTAGAAGAAGAAATCGACAAGAGTTTACTAAAAGAGGCAATGGTTAATCTATCGACCAGAGAAAGAAAGATAATGCAGCTAAGGTTCGGTCTTGGAAGTGAAGAAGAAAAAACACAAAAAGAAGTAGCAGACATATTGGGAATATCACAGTCTTACATATCAAGACTTGAAAAAAGAATAGTGAAGAGATTGAGTAAAGAGATAAATAGGATGATATGATTTTGTCATGCTTTAGAATATATAAAGTAAATCAGAATTCTTTTATATATTTTTTTGTTTTTTTTTCTATGAAATCAATTATTTTTTGAGATTTTACTTAATCTAATTACTTTAATTGTTGAATAAAAATCAATTTAAAGGCAATAATTTTTATAGAAAGGGGCAATTCGACGAGAAAGGAATGAATAACCAATATGCATATAAATAAAGTAGAAATTTGTGGAGTAAACACAGCAGAATTACCTGTTCTAACTAATAAAGAAATGAGAGTTTTATTTGACAGAATTCATGCAGGAGATATGAGTGCAAGAGAT
>DAOUQG010000126.1 GCA_030625765.1 Thermohalobacteraceae bacterium
GCAGTTAACTCAAATCAGGCACCCCTACGGCACACGAAAGTGTCCACTTACCGCTGCTTCCTTCCGGATCTGACGGGGTTCATAGATTTCCGTTGCGTAGGACCCAATCGTCAACGCCACTTACCTAGGGCAGACCTAACAATAGCATGCCTCAATCAGGATTTCAACCCTGCTATAGCGGATTGCAGGTTACAGGGCACCGCTACCTCCCCATCTAGCACGACAAACTTTTATAATGGCGGAGAAAGGGGGATTTGAACCCCCGAGACGGGTTAAGCCGTCTACCCGCTTTCCAGGCGAGCGCCTTCAGCCAGACTCAGCCATCTCTCCGAAATATTTCTTTAATACTAACAGAATTATATTATAACTAATTTATTATTATATGTCAACCTCTCACAGCGTATAGTTTATGTAAAATAAGTTAAAATATTGAAATAGAATTAGTGTTTTGCTCCTTTTACTTTGATCGAGTGAAGATTTGAATTATACCTTTAATCATTTCTAATGCTATTTTAATATATGTAGTTCCTTGTTTTGATCCTTCTTTTATGGTAACTACTGTTTCACTTAGCCCATCACTTAGTGTTTCTACTGTAACACCTACCTTTTCTACACCATCTTTAATATCTTCTGTTATTTCAGAAACATTGTCCATAATTTTAGGTAGTGATTCTCCTATATTATTGACTTTCTCATCCACATTTGTGGTAATGTTTTCTATATTTTTAACTACATTTGGTAATAGTGCAACTGTTTGTTGTATTGTGTTTTGATTGTTTTCTATTACTTTATTGAAGTTTTGTAAAGTTTTGTTTAAATTTTTTAATGTTATTATTACATAAATACCTAAAACTATTATTAAAACGAATAAAGAAAAAAAACCTATTTCACGAAAACCAACAGTGATTTCCATATATTTACCTCCTTGTTTTTTTGAATTATGATTTTTTATGATTACAGTTCTCTTTTTCCAAGCTTTTTACTTTAGATTTTTATAGTATAATTTAAATATCATCAATCTCATCATTCTTAATTTTAGAAACCGAATCCTTTATGTTTATGTAAATTCTTTCTTGCTTACCCTTTAAGTCATGCGCAGAACTTTTTACATTTTCTTTAACTGTTCTTGAAGTGTTTTTTACTGTTTCTGTTGTATCCTTAGCTATTTCTGAAATATCATGTCTTAGCTCTTTTCCAGACTTAGGTGCAAATAGTACCCCTAATACAACTCCTATTCCTACCCCTATGACAGTAGCTATTGCTACCTTTTTAGTGATTTCTTCATAACTTTTGGTTGCTGCTTCGTTTTTTTTGTTGTTAAGAATCTCCTTTTTACTCATCATTTTACCCCCTTATTTTATAGCTATTACTAATTCTATTTATATTAATAGGTATACTAATTTATTTGAATTTTATTTATTAAATATGTTTTTTGAATTAAATAACTATTTTTCTATTATAAATAATCTTTGATACTTGTAATTTTATAGCAATACATATATATTTAATTATACAATAATCCTTTTCAAAAAGACTATTAATTTTTCAAAAATGTACAATTTTTTGAAAAATTAATAGTCTTTTGTTTCCCAGGAAATTGTTGCATAGTGTATATGCCAAGAGTTTTATATATTTTCATGCACTTATTAATTTATATAAATAGAAAAAGGAACAGGTAATAAAAACCTGTTCTGCAAATTAATTTATCAGACTATCATTTGGGGGATATACTTTTATTAAAATGTATATCTAAATATGTTAGTTTTAAGGGGTTAAAATTCGAAATATTTCCTACAACCAGCAAAATTATTCCGATATTTTATATATGTATACTATCATATTTTGTCGTATTTTGTCTAGTATATATAATGTATTTTCTAATTATTTATTTTAGTTCTATCACTAATATTTTTTATCTTCTTTAACCTAAAAAAATCTTCTCGTTCCTTTTCTTCTAAAGTTTCGCTAATATACTTAATTTGTCCACTATATTTAGGAATCTGAATTTTTTCCAAAGCATTAGCTCTCTTCTGTGTCTTTTTTATCTCCATAGCTAGTTTAAATACTGAATTTTCTACTTCAGCTAATTCAAGGATTAAATATTTAACCTCTATAAACTTTATTACTGCTATGTCTAAAGCAGGATTACTTCTATAAAAACCATATTGAGTATTTATTTTTTTTGCAGAATATCTAACATTTGGAATCTCTACTCCCATTACACTTTTAAAAAGTATATTATATTCTTGCTCCTTCAATATAGAAATAGCTATCTCTTCTACATTATTTATGCCCATTGTAATGTTTACATGCTGTAGGGCTTCATAAGCATCTTCAAATGTGTTAGTTATTTTCATCTGGATTTTCTTTGCCTTTTCAATAAGAGTCATCATCTCTCTTATTAATACTGTTCGTTTTCTATCTAATAATTCAAATCCTTTTTTTGAAAACTGCAGCGAAGTTTTCGCCTTTATTAGATTCGCCTTTGTTGGTACTATTTTCATAACCATATAATACTTCCTTTCACCTTATCACTGTTTTGACCAAACTAGGTTGACTTGTTTCCGTTATCTTTATTCAAAAAATACTTTTCTATTAAATTAGGATCTATTCTATCCAATTCTTCAGTAGGTAATATACTTAGTATCTCCCATGCTAAATCAAGCGTTTCTTCTATACTCCTATTATCATTAAAATCCTGAGATATTAACTTGGATTCAAATTCTTTTCCCAATTTCATATATTTCTTATCTATTTCCGATAAATCTTCTTCCCCAATTATTTGCGATAAAGCTCTAATCTCTTGAACTTTTGAATAGGATGAAAAAAGTTGATTCGCAACATCAGGGTGATCTTCTCTAGTGTATCCTTTCCCTATTCCATCTTTCATAAGTCTTGAAAGAGAAGGTAGTATGTTTACCGGTGGATATAGATTCTTCTGATATAGCTCTCTCCCTAATACTATCTGTCCTTCTGTTATATATCCTGTTAAGTCTGGAATCGGGTGAGTAATATCATCATTTGGCATAGTTAATATAGGTAATAAAGTAATAGACCCCTTTTTATCCTTTAACATGCCTGCTCTTTCATACAAGGATGCAAGATCAGAATAAAGATATCCTGGATAACCCTTTCTACTTGGAACTTCCTCTCTCGCTGATGAAATTTCTCTCAATGCTTCACAATAGCTAGTAATGTCCGTCATTATTACAAGTATATGCATATTTTCTTCAAAAGCTAAATATTCTGCTGCAGTTAATGCACATCGTGGCGTGGTTATTCTCTCTGCAATTGGGTCATCCGCATAATTGATATACATAACTACTCTATTAAAAGCATCAGATTCTTGAAAGCTTTTTTTGAAAAAATCTGCATCATCATGTCTTACTCCAATAGCTGCAAATACAATTGCAAAAACTTCATCTGTATCAGTACTAATTTTTGCCTGTTTCACTATTTGAGCAGTTAATTCATTATGTGACAATCCGTTCCCTGAGAATATTGGAAGTTTTTGGCCTCTAATCAAGGTAGTTAATGCGTCAATAGAGGAAATCCCAGTTTGTATATAATTCCTAGGATATTTTCTAGCAACAGGATTTATAGGTCTTCCATTGATATTATAAACTTTTTTATTAAATATCCTTCCACCACCATCTATTGGTTCACCTATGCCATTAAATGCTCTACCTAAAATGTCCTTTGAAAGAGATATCTCAAAAGGTTTACCAGTAAAGCTTACAGAACTGTTTTTTACTGATATTCCTGATGTGCTTTCAAAAACCTGTACCACTACCCTGTCATTTTCTATTTTTATTACCTTTCCTGTTTTATCTTCTCCATCTTCAACTTTTATTTTAATAACTTCACCATAGGCTGCATCCTCAATATCTGACAGCTCAATTAAGGGACCTTCTATTCTATCTAGCTTTAAATATTCCTTTTTCATCGTATCACTTCCCTATTTCTCAGAATACTTTTCTTCAAGCTTGTTATAATATTCATCAATTTTATCATTCAAGTCATCAATTCCTTGGAGATTTTCATTAGGTATATTGTATTTCATTTTCATAATTTCATTAAAAAGCTTTTTATTCTTTATATGAGAAATTGGTACACCCTTCTTAACTATCTCATAGCTTCTATTATATAAATGCTCAATAGTTTTAAGCATTCTGTATTGCTTCTTAAGCGGTACATATGTGTCTTCTGAATGAAAAGCATTCTGCTGTAGAAATCCAATTCTCATTACCTTTGCAATTTCAAGAATTAATCTCTGATCATCTGGTAATACATCCTCTCCTACTAACATAACGATTTCTTGAAGTTTGCTTTCTTGGTAAAGTAACTCTAGCATCTTTGCACGTAGCTTAATAACATTTTCATCTAAATTTTCTTCATACCAATTATTTAAAACCTTTACATATCCACTGTAGCTATTAAGCCAATTTATTGCTGGAAAATGTCTAGCATATGCTAACTCTCTATCTAATGCTAAAAAAACATTTACATACCTTTTTGTATTTTCTGTCACAGGCTCTGAAAAATCTCCTCCTGGAGGAGATACTGCACCAATAATAGTTACAGATCCATCCTGTTCATTTAGTGTGTGTACATATCCTGCTCTTTCATAAAATTCTGCAAGTCTTGATGGTAAATAAGCAGGATAGCCTTCTTCCGCGGGCATTTCTTCTAGTCTTCCAGAAATCTCCCTTAAAGCCTCTGCCCATCTAGAAGTTGAGTCTGCCATAATAGCTACATGATAACCCATATCTCTAAAGTACTCTGCCATCGTAATACCAGTATAAATGCTAGCTTCCCTTGCAGCTACTGGCATATTCGATGTATTTGCAATTAGTATCGTTCTTTCCATGATTGGCTTATCTGTTTTTGGATCTATTAACTGTGGAAAATCCTCTAAAACCTCTGTCATCTCATTACCCCGCTCACCGCATCCAACATAAACTATAATATCTGCATCTGACCATTTTGCTAACTGATGCTGTGTCATAGTTTTGCCTGTACCAAAGCCTCCAGGTATCGCTGCTGTTCCTCCTTTTGCAATCGGGAAAAAAATATCTAAGATCCTTTGCCCTGTTCTTAATAGTTTGCTTATAGCCATCCTCTCTTTTACTGGTCGTGGCTCTCTTACAGGCCACTCTTGGTACATCTTTAACTCATATTCTTCTCCTTTTTGATCCTTTATTACGGCAAGTGTTTCTTCTATAGTATAGCTGCCATTTTCTTTAATTCTTATGACTTCACCCTCGATTTTAGGGGGTACCATAAGTTTATGAGAGATTAAAGATGTTTCTTGAACCTCTCCAAAAATCTGACCTGAATTAAGAGTTTCGCCTTGTTTGACTAGTATTTTTACATCCCACTTCTTTTCAGTGTCTATAGATATAAGTCCAATTCCTTCTGGGATAAAGTTTTCAGACATTTCATTTATCTTTTTTAAGGGTCTTTCGATTCCATCAAACATATTTCCTATCATGCCAGGCCCTAGCTTTAATGATAAAGGCTTTCCAGTAGATATAATAGGTTCGCCAATTCTTAGTCCTTCAGTTTCTTCATATACCTGTATTATCCCTACCTCTCCTTCTATCGAAATAACCTCACCAATGAGCTTTTTATTACCAGTCATAACCATTTCGCGCATTTTAAAATCAGACATTCCAGTTCCTTGTATAACTGGTCCGTTTACCATTATTACTGTCCCTTGGTAATTACTCATTACTATCACCTGCTTCTTCTACACTTTCATTGGCTATTTGACCAATAATCTCTATTTTATCTTCTATTATAGTTTTTAGGGTAGCATCTATTCGGATTCCTTTATCTTCATTCACTACGATTATTCCTCCTATGATACTATCATCGATGGTAGTAAAAGTAATCTTTTGAAATTTAATATTACTATAATCTATAAGTCTTTCAATTATTATCTTAAATTTCTTCATATCTTTATCAGTTAAATAAATATTGATATGACAATTATCATTTAATTTAGTTAATATGCGAGTAGTGTTTTTAATTAAAAAGCTTTCATATTCTTTACTGTTTGTAAATTCCATAGCTCTATGTTTTATCTGCTCTAGTAAAGCATTTAATAGCTCCTTCTTTTTACTTAATATTGTTTTCATAATTTCTAATTTTGCTTGTGATATCATTTCATTTTTTTTAAGGTTAGCTTGCTTAATTTTTTTTTGAATGATAACTTCTGCCTTTTTTCTTATCTTTTCAGTATGTGCTTCAATAATTTGCTTGTTTTTCTCCTGCATTTTCCCAAGTTTTTCATTTACTTCTTTTTGCTCTTTTTCAAGTACTAGCTTTGAAAATATATTTAGCTTTTCCTCTATAGTTATCATATAACCACCTCATATTTTAAGACCTACAGATTCTTTTATGTATTTAGTTATAAAATCCCCTTCACGTTTAAACCCATGACGATCAGGTATCACTACAATAAGGGGATATTTCTTTTTAGTTTTTATCTCAATAACTCTATACTTTATTTTTTCATAAATTTTTTCTGTTAATATAATTAACCCAATTTCGTTATCTTCAAGACTCTCATTTAATTCCTTAATTATTTCATCTCTTTCATGTACAATAACTCCACTAATACCTGCTAATCTCATTCCAACATGAGTATCTCTATTATCACTTATTAGATATGATTTCATATTATCATCCTACAATCTACCTATAATTAGAATTGATACTATTAACCCATAAATAGCAATACCTTCTGCCAATCCTACAAATATTAAAGTTTTACCTAATATCTTTGGATTTTCTGATACTGCTCCTAAAGCTGATGCTCCTACCGCTCCTACCGCATATCCTGCACCAATAGTTGCAAGTCCTGTTGATAGCGCTGCTGCAATAAAGCTTAACCCTGTTGAATCTGATGGATCTATTCCGTTTGACATAGCAAAAGCTATCTTTGGAGTTAAGGATATCAATGCTGCAATTAACAAAGGAATAAACATAAATAGATTAATCCTTAATATTTTTTTCATCTTGCTTTTAGTTGCTATATGCTCTTTATAGATTAAAAACATTCCTGATGAAATTGTCATTATAACCATAATTATTGATGAAATCATAATAAATGTCATATTATATCCTCCTTGTTTTTTTATCAGCTATTTAATTATTTAATTTAATCGGGTCAAACTCAATTCCTTCTCCACTGAAATACTTACTAAAAAGCTCATAATACTCTAGTCTAAGTCCCTGAATGAACACAATTAAACCTTCAAGTCCTATGATAATAATATTTCCCAAAGCAAACACAATTACACTGCCAGCTACATTATCTAATAAATGAGCTATTGTTTCAAATGCTACAAATAAGCCTACATGTGTTAAAGCAAATGCACCAACCCTAATAAAAGATACTGTACTACTAAGCATACTTAATAATGTTTCTAATATTTCAAAGCTACTTTCAATATAGTAGCTAGAAATTGACTCATGATAAAGTGGATGCTTATTTAATATTATATTAGTTAAAGGTTCTTTAATAATCATTACTCCAGATAATATAAGTAAAGCTAGGATTATGAAGGTTGTAGAAACACCTCTTATTTTAACTACTCTGTTTCCAATTAGTAATAATAGCATAATATAAAACATTAATCCTGCTATTCCGTTTCTGCCAAATAGTCCTTCTTTTAAATTCCTCTGCTTTACAGCATTAATAATACTGTATACATAGCTTATTAGTAATAAACATATACCTATTACTACTGCACTTATTAAGACAGTATTTATGCTTTTAAAGGGTTTTATTAATAATGCAGGAATAACGTCCTCAAATCCAAAAAAACTTCCATATAAAAATCCAAATATCATCGAACTGATTCCTAATCTATTTATTATGCTTCCAAATAAGACAGCTTTTTTATTAAGTAGTATTCCTGATAAGAATAATACTAATCCTTGTCCTATATCTCCAAACATCGCTCCAAATAAAAACATATAAGTAAAGCCTAAAAAAACTGTAGGGTCTAGTTCAGAATAGGACGGTACTCCATACATCTTTACTAAGTGTTCAAATGGTTTGAATAATTTTTTATTTTTCAATTTAGTAGGAGGCTCAAACCCATCATTTATATCATCCTCTTTTCTAAATACAATTATCAAATTATCAAATTTATCAAGACTTTTTCTAATCTCTTCTTTATCATTTTCTGGAGTCCAACCTGAAAAGTAAAAGAAAATATTGCTTGAAACCATTTGTTTTTTTACTTCTTTTATTTTTTCTTGAAGCTTTAGCATGCTATAACATTCATCTACTTCTTTTCTATACGCCTTCTTGAGCTCAGAAAATTCCTTTTTATATATAATAAGCTCTTTTTCAATTTCTTTTCGTTTTATTTCTAGCTTATTAATTATTTCTATTGGTGTACCAGCAAATTCTTCAGGTAACTCAATCTTATGAAAATTTAATGATCTTAATATTCTATTTGTTTCTAGTTCTAATTCCTTTGGTGAAACAATTAAATACACCTCGCCTGTGCTACTACTCCCTGTATGAAGAACAATTGCAGTAATATTTTCATAATTTCTTTTGAGCCTCTTAATATTTTCCTTTGAAAGAATTCCAAAGGTATATGTAAAAAAGAATAGTTCATTTAGAGTCTCAAGTTTTATATCTAAGTCTTTAACATAAATGAAATTTCTATAAAATTCATCTATTTTTCTTAATTTATCTTCTGAAGCTATTATTTCTTT
>DAOUQG010000140.1 GCA_030625765.1 Thermohalobacteraceae bacterium
CATAATGGTTGAGTCAAGATCTATATATGCTTCTTAATTGGGGTGTATATAGGTCGGCCAAAGATTGTATGTTGGTCATATTATATGGCTGATATATAGTCGGAGGGAAGATTCTATATGGTTAGGAAAGGTTTTATTATAATCGACTTGTTTAGCTTGCTTGATTATAATGAGATCCCAACTTATCATATAGGGTCGAGCAAAGATTATGCATAGTGCCGCAGGTTTATTATATAGACTAACGATTATATATAGCCGAAAGGTTGTATGTAGTTGTACAGGTATTATGTATTGTCGAACGAACCATTAGTATGGGTAATGACCTGCTTGAGCATGGTCGGAAGATTATGTTTAGGTAATAAGTTATCTATATTGGTGCAAGGTAGATTATTATGTGCTCGACTTACAAAAAATGCTGGTACTTATAGTACCAGCATTTTTTATCTGTCCAAACCACATAAACTTAATTCAAAAAGTGCAGAAAACAACAAACTAACATAGAAATATTTCGGTTGTTATGATGAATAAATCATAATATTTACATGCGAGATCCCTATTGATACTTTGTTTGTGTATAGAAACCATGTATTTGTATGATGGTAAATTTTCACTTTCTGTGATACAATGTGACTAATAATAATGATATAAGTATTGGAGTGAAGAGATAATGATTATAAGAAAAAGAGTTTTAATACTTTTAATCTTAGTACTGTTTTTGTTATCAAATATTGTTTTTGCAAATGATATTAAAATAGGTACTGTAATAAACAAAGTACTCTCTACTGATATTATAGCTTATATTAATGGCAATAAAATCCCATCAATGAATATTGATGGTTACACAGCTGTAGTTGCGGAAGATTTAAGAAATTATGGTTTTGATGTTATATGGAACCCTATTAAAAGAAGTTTAACTATCTCAGAGAACATAACAAAAAATATTAATCCAATATTAGTTCAAAATAATGAAAATACAGTAATTGGTGAAAAAGTAGCTGACGTGCTATACACAGATATAAAAACATATCTCAATGGTAGGGAAGTTGAAGCATTTAATATTGGAGGCTATACAGCGATATTTTTAAAAGAGCTTGAGACTTATGGAAGTGTTACATGGAATGAAGAAAGCAGAGAAATTCGGTTCATTTCTGATAAACTAGGCGATAATGAAAACGAAAAAAATAATGATTATTTTTTTAAGGTTGACTTAATTTCAAGTGACACCATAGATATTAAAAATGTAGACAACACGTTCACGTATAATGGAGAGAAAGTAGGATTTATCGACAAACAAGATAACGGATATAGGTGTATGATATCAGGAAATTTTTTAGCTGAAAGATATGGGTATAATATCACCGTTGAAAACGGATATTATATTTTCGAAAAAGATGGGTACAGCTTTAAGATAAGCGATAAGAATAATGAATATCAAAAATATTATAACGGCTGGTTTTGGAATGAATGGGAATTGTGCCAAAAGCCAATGGTAATAGACGGTGAGATATTCATTTATGATTGTGATTTACCAGGTTTGTTCGGGTTACATAAATATTGGGATCCTGATGATAATAGTATACGTCTGATATACAATGATTATGATGTAAAGGAGTATGGATATTTTGAAATCCAAGGGTATAAATTTATTGTAAAGTCATATGGGCAAGTACAGGCAGTTATTAAAGATAGAACCCTAGGATTTGATGATAAATATGGCAATGCAAGCGGTAACAGTATAGAGCAAATAGCCTATATACAGCTAGAACATCCAGTTAATGAACTTGATATTGCTCTAAATTATAATGGGAGAATATTATTACTTAAAAAATTGACTGACATAATACCAAATATAAAAACTCAAACGATTGAAAAAGAAAGAATAGTTGGACCATTTTCATATGTTATGATAAACAATCCTGAAGCAGGGTATATTGAAATAGAAAATAGTGATGTTTATATTGATGGAGAAATAACCTCTGCAAACGGTGATAGTATAGTTGTTGAAATTGAAAAGTATGACGACGAAACAAAGAAATTTATTAAATACGATACTCAAGAGATTAACCTTAAAGAGAATCATTTTGAAGGCTATGTGCATTTTAATGATCATGGTATTTATAGAGTAATTCCAATAGCAAATATTAATTCTATGCATGGAATAGATGTTAATGTGAAGGTTTTTGAGTTTTATGTTAAGTATTAATTGGTAAAACTCATTAAGGTGCGGCTTATGCAAATACTTGTTTTGAAAGCCATGCTAGAAACACAAACTATAGTACCATATAGTGAAGTCATTATTTCACCAGATGATCAAATAGTAGAATAGCTTTTATTTATGGATTTTATATAGATAATAATGAAAAAGAAAAAAACGCTATGAAAGAATACTTTCATGGCGTTTTACTGTTTAACAATCTCATTATGATATAAGTTCCTTATATATCTTATTAGCTTCTTTGTATCTTCGCTTTTTTTCAAGATGTTCAATTAATTTTAGTTTTATTTCTTTGCATATGTTTAAATAATGTATATTTTCATAAAAGGGGAGTATTTTCTGTGTAATCTCTTCATAGAATATTTTTTTTGCTTCTTCAGTTCATTTTTTCAACATAAATATTTGATTTTATATAGTAAATCATTTAAAATCTTAACAGTAGACTATTATCAAATTTTGTAAAAAAATCATGAAGTTAGAAAATAAGTATTTAAATTGACAATTGATAGTGAAGGGGGGATTTAAACTTGAACGATTGGAGAACATTCAAAAAGTTTTATAGCTTTCTAGAGCCCTATTGGCAAAAAATATCTCTAATAGTATTTCTAAATCTTTTGATTATCTTTAGTTCCATAATGATTCCAAATATACTTGGGAATGTAATTCATAGTCTAGAGGAAAATAGTGCTCACTGTATATATTTACTTAGAAATTTTATTATTGTAACTATTACCTACATAATATGGAATGTTTCTTCTGCAATTTCTGAGATAAACTTTGAAATAGTAAATAAAAGTATTGAGAATGATATAAGATTTTTTTGCTATGAAAATGTGCTAAAATCAAATATTAGTATTCTTCAAAGAAAAAGCGAGGGAGAGATAATTACAAAAGTAATTCGAGATACGGAAAAGGTAGAAAAAGCATTTTCAAATTTATTTTCTTTATCACAGGCTATTATACATTCGTTATCATTAGTTGTGATTATGTTTTGGGTTAATGAAATACTAGCTTTTATAGTTGTATTTTTATTTATGGCTGTAATAGTTATACTAAGGATATCATCAAAATCATTAAAAAGTCTTTATAAAAAATATAAGAAATCAGAAGAGAGTTTATTAAAGGACTTAAAGAATCACATTTCAGGTATTTTTACTATAAGAGTGTTTTCATTAGAGAATAAAATCGTTAACTTACTAAGAAAAAGAAATGAAGAAAATTTGAAAAACCATACAACTATCAATAAAAAGGTGCACATAATTAGAAATCTTAACTTTTTTATTTCTTCGATGTTTAGAGTTTCCACAGTTTTTATAGGTGGTTTATTGTATATGATTAGAAAAATTAATATAGGACAGATATTTAAGATTCATACATATTCAATACATCTTGCAAATCTTTTAAGAAGAATTATAGAAACAGATATTATATTGAAGGATATTGTAACTTCGTTTAATAGAATAATAGAATTTATAGATGAATTTAAGAATGAAAAAAGTGAGTGTGTGAAAAGGCTTGAAAGTATAAGTAAAATTGAATTCAAAGATGTTACATTTCAGTATAACGATAGAAAGCTTTTTTCAGAATTAAGCTTTTATGCAAATAAAAATCAAATAATAGGGATAAAAGGTCAAAATGGAACAGGAAAAACAACCTTAACATATCTTATATGTGGCTTTTATAAGCCAGAAGGCGTTTACATAAATGATGTTTCATCAAAGTATCTTAATGAAAAACGAATATTAGAAAGAGTATCATATGTACTTCAAGACACACATTTGTTTCCAGTAACGGTAATGGAAAATTTAACTTGCTTCGGTAATATTCCGGAAGAGAAGGTTTATGAAATATGTAAAATGTTGGATATTCATGAAAAAATCCTAGGATTTTCAAATGGATATGATACTATGATAAATGAGAAAAACTTAAACCTATCAGGAGGAGAAAAACAGCTGCTCTCAATTGCAAGGGCTATGCTTAAGGATAGTGATGTACTAATTTTAGATGAGATAAATAGTGCATTAGATGTAAAAATGGAGGGAAAAATTCTTAATAATTTAAAAAAGTATTTTAAAGATAAAATCGTGTTCATAATTTCACATAGAGAAAGAGTGTATAATTTATGTGATTTTATAATTGATTTGGACGATATTAAGAGCTATGATAAAATTGGAAATATAACAGAAAAGTTGCAAGCGAATTATAATATTTAATTGAAAAGGAGTAGATTTATGAAGAGGATCAAGAATTTATTTGAGCAATATAAAGGATTACCAATAAGCATATATGTAATTTTCTTTGCATCTATAGTTAATAATATGGGTAATTTTGTGAACCCACTTCTTACTATGCTTCTAACAAGTAGAGTAGGTTTAAATGCTGGTATAGTTGGTAGTGTTGTTGGGGTAAATGCTATACTTGGTATGATGGGTGCAATTATAGGTGGTAAATTGATAGATATAATTGGAAGAAAAAGAATACTTATTATATTTAGAACCTTAGCTGGTCTAGGATATGGTATGTGTGCATTTTTTATTAAAGAACCAACTATAATTACTAGTATACTAATGCTATCTAGCTTTTTTGGAGGTTTTTCACAGCCAGTGTACAGCACTATTATTACTGATGTAACAGAAGGTGAACAGAGAAAAACTGCTTTTTCACTTAATTATATGGCAATAAATATTGGATATTCAGTAGGTCCTTTATTAGCAGGTTTTTTGTTTAAAAACTATTTAGTATGGTTGTTTATAGGCGACGCTATTACAACTTTTATTTCTGTAGGGCTAGTTGGATTTTTTGTATCTGAAACAAAACCATCTAAAGAGGAGCTTGAAAAATCAAAAGTCAAAACTTTTGAGAGAGCTGAAGAAGGAAGCTTATTATCAGCACTTATAAGAAGACCTACATTATTAATGTTTTCTTTTATTATCGTTATATATTTTATAATCTTTTCACAGTTTAATTTCGGACTTGCATTGCAGTTGGACGAGATTTTTATAGATAATCCAGCACTTATATTTGGAAGTCTCATGACAGTAAATGCTGTACTTTGCAGTGTTTTAACGGTATTTATAACTTCTATAACGAAAAATATTAAGGCATCGCTCAGTATATCATTTGGAGGGGTATTATACGCTATAGGATTTGGTATGATATTTTTTATACATACATATTATTTGTTCATAGCCTCAACTGTTATTTGGACAATTGGAGAAATACTTGTAGCTATAAACACAAGTGTATATATTGCAAATCACACACCAATTACGCATAGAGGAAGATTTAACTCTGTTTTTCCTATAATAAGAAGGATAGGGTTCTTTATTGGACCTATGCTTGCAGGGTTCTATGTTAACTATTCCAATATTAAAAACTTGTGGCTTTTAATAGGTATACTTTCTTTAATCGGAGCTTTATTGATGTATGTATTATATATTAAAGATAGCGTAAAAAAGGAAAGTACAGAAGCAATCAGCTAGAAAGTAGCTGATTGCTTGTTTATTTTTTGCAAAGAGTATATCGATGAAATTTTCAAGCTAATAAAAAGGAGAAATAACAAAGAGTAGTATTTTATACCAATACTCCAAATGGAACAATATTCTAGTTGACTTGAGAATCATTATCAACTATAATATTGATAATGATAATCAATATCAATTAATAATCTCAAAAATATTTCCATATAGGAGGCAGAAAACATGAAAACAAAATTTTCAAAAATATTATTAAGTAGTATATTAATCCTTTCACTTTTAGCTTTTGTAGGGTGCACTAGAGTAGAGGAAGAAACAGAGGCAAATTTACGAGAGGATAGTACTAATAAAAATCAAGTAGTAAACCTTTATACAGATAGACATTACGATACAGACGAACAATTATTAAATCAATTTAGCGAAGAAACAGGGATAGAAGTAAACGTTATTAAAGGAAAATCAGATGAATTAATCGAGAGGCTTACAAGAGAGGGAGAAGATACACAGGCAGATTTATTGATAACAGCAGATGCAGGAAGGCTACATAGAGCCAAAGAAAGTGGGTTATTGCTATCTACATCAAGCGAAGTTTTATTTAACAATGTTCCTGAAAATTTAAGAGATAAGGATAATGAGTGGTTTGGGTTAACTATAAGAGGTAGGGTTATTGTATACTCAAAGGATAGAGTACATCCTTCTGAGCTATCAACCTATGAAGATTTAACAAACCCAAAATGGGGAGGTAAGATATTAGTAAGATCTTCATCAAATATATATAATCAATCCTTATTAGCTTCTTTCATAGCAATAAACGGTGAAAAAAAAGCAAAAGAATGGGCAGAAGGTGTTGTTGATAATATGGCTAGAGATCCACAAGGCAACGATAGAGCTCAAGCTACAGCAGTAGTAGCTGGAGAAGGAGATATAGCAATAATGAATACTTACTATATAGGAAAAATGTTAAACTCTTCAAACCCAGAAGAAGTAAATGTTGCTAAGAAGGTAGGAATATTTTTCCCAGATCAAGATGGAGCAGGAACGCATATAAACGTTAGTGGGATAGGTCTTACTAAGTACGCCAAAAACAAAGAGAATGCAATAAAGCTAATGGAGTTTTTATCAAGTGAAAAAGCACAAAAACAGTTTGCAGAAGCGAATTATGAATTTCCAGTAAACCCTAAAATTGAACCATCTGATTTATTGAAGTCATGGGGAGAGTTCAAACCACAGAACATTAATTTATCCAAACTAGGAGAATTCAATAGTATATCAGTTAAAATATTTAACGAAGTTGGTTGGAAGTAAGTTTATAAAAGCAGCATATAATGGCTGCTTTTGTAAATATCATAAAAAAATCATAAAGACTTTTAAAAGAAAAGCTTAGGAAGTGAAAAAATGTTTAAGATTAAAGATTTAAAAGCTAGGTTAAATATCTGGTCTGTACTAAGTTTTGTTATTGTATGCTTGATTGTATTACCTAGTTTAAATATATTTATAAATATATTTAATGAGACAAATGAGAATTGGATGCATATAAAAGAATATCTTTTAAAGGACTATATCATTAATTCTATGATACTGATTATATTTACAGGGTTATTCACTATATTTATAGGTACTAGCTTAGCATGGATTATTTCAATATATGACTTTCCACTTAGAAGGTTTTTAGAGTGGGGATTGATATTACCACTAGCTATATCACCATATATCGCAGCATACACATATAACGGCTTGTTGAATTATACAGGAGTATTTCAATCTTTTTTAAGAAACAATTTTAATATGTATGTAAATCAGAAATATTTTAATATCATGTCGATGCAAGGTTCGGTATTCATATTTACATTCTTCTTATTTCCTTATGTTTATGTGATAACTAAATCTTTTTTAGAAAAACAATCAGTTACATTAATAGAAAATGCAAGGGTTCTTGGTAGAAATCCATTTGAAATCTTTATTTTTGTAGTATTACCAATATCAAGAGCAGCTATTGCAGGAGGAGTAAGCTTAGTAATCTTAGAAGTACTGAATGATTATGGTGTTGTCAAATATTTTGGTATTCCAACATTTAGTACTGCTATTTTTAAAACATGGTTTGCTATGGGAGATGTAGGCTCTGCAGTAAGGTTATCTTCAATTTTGATGGTCATAGTTTTTGGGATATTAATTATTGAGAAACTTTTAAGAGGAAGAAAAAAGTTCAGTTATACAACTGCAAAGGTTAGACCTATTTCACGTATTGAGTTAAAAGGAATAAAAGGAATATTAGTGTTTTGTTATCCTTTCTTTATTTTCAGTTTTGGATTTTTAATTCCAACGATACAATTAGTGCATTGGACGCTACTCACTTATAGGAAAATTTTGAGTGTAAAGTTTTGGATATTAGTATTTAATT
>DAOUQG010000138.1 GCA_030625765.1 Thermohalobacteraceae bacterium
GTTCTACTTTCGGTCTAGCTGAAATAAAATCAGAAGTAAGAGCTATTGAAAATACTGTTAATGATAATGGTTTCGGACTTCGCGAAATCAAATCTGAGATTCAAACTATTGAAGGTGCTGTAGGTGGTATCGCTTCTGAAATAGCTAATATTGAAGCTAAGCTTGACAGTTCTACTTTCGGTCTAGCTGAAATAAAATCAGAGGTAAGAGCTATTGAAAATACTGTTAATGATAGTGGTTTCGGACTTCGTGAAATTAAATCTGAGGTTGCTGATATTGAAAATGTTGTCAGTGGTATCGCTTCTGAGGTTGCCAATATCGAAGCTAAGCTTGACAGTTCTACTTTCGGTTTAATTGAAATCAAATCTGAGGTTAGAGCTATTGAAAACTCAGTTAATAGCTCAACATTTGGTTTGTTAGAAATCAAATCTGAAATAAAAGCATTAGAGGTATCATCTGGTGATATCGGAACACAATTAGAGGAAATCAAATCTGAAGTTCAGGCTATTGAAGCTAAACTCGATAGTAATACTTTCGGTTTAATTGAAATAAAGTCTGAAGTTAAAGCTATTGAAGCAAAACTTGATAGTAATACTTTCGGTTTAATTGAAATCAAATCTGAGGTTTCCAATATTGAAAATGTTGTCAGTGGTATCGCTTCTGAGGTTGCCAATATCGAATCTAAGCTTGACAGCTCGACTTTCGGTTTGATTGAAATCAAATCTGAGGTTAGAGCTATTGAAAGTTCTGTTAATAGTTCAACTTTTGGTTTATTAGAAATAAAATCTGAAATTCAAGCATTAGAGATATCATCTGGTGATATTGGAACTCAGTTAGAGGAAATCAAATCTGAAGTTCAAGCTATTGAAGCTAAATTAGACAGCACAACTTTTGGTTTGATTGAAATCAAATCTGAGGTTAGAGCTATTGAAGAATCTGTTAACAGTTCAACTTTTGGCTTATTAGAAATAAAATCTGAGGTTAATTCTATTGAAAATGTTGTCAGCGGTATCGCTTCTGAAGTTGCCAATATTGAAGCAAAACTCGATAGTACTACTTTCGGTTTGATTGAGATCAAATCTGAGGTTAATGCTATTGAAGGTGTTGTCAGTGGTATCGCTTCTGAAGTTGCTAATATTGAAGCTAAGCTTGACAGCACAACTTTCGGTTTAGTTGAAATAAAATCCGAAGTTAAAGCTATTGAAGAGTCTGTTAATGATCCAAGTTTTGGTTTACAAGAAATCAAGTCAGAGATTGAATTAATAGAGTTAAAACTTGATAATCCAAGCTTTGGTTTAGCAGAAATCAAAGATGAAATTAAAGCAATCGAAGACGCTATCGGAATTGGTGGAGGAGACCGTTCTTCAGGACCATTCTTTGCCACCGCCAAATATCTGCAACTAAAAGTATTAAACAATTCAGGAAGTATTGTAGGACCAATCACTATTACAGCTTATGACCTTAGTACTTGTCCTAAGACAACTTTACTCGCTGGAGATAATAACTTCCCTCTTACAACGACAATCACTCTACTTCCTGGTTGTACAGAGGATATATTCTTCTTTGAAGATCCAGATGACAAAAAATTGGATATATCTGGTGAAAATGTTGAAGTACAATTCTCTTCTCCAGGCGGTTTGCCAGCTGGAGTCTTGGTATACT
The DNA here is from genome assembly GCA_030625765.1 of Thermohalobacteraceae bacterium. Classification (GTDB taxonomy): domain Bacteria; phylum Bacillota; class Clostridia; order Tissierellales; family VENL01; genus DAOUQG01. The sequence continues at coordinate 1,663 of DAOUQG010000138.1, forward strand.
CTAGAACAACTAACACAGGTCAATCAGCTTCAGAAGATGTCCTCAATAGCTGCTGCTATGTCCGTTCGTAAATTCACGAAAAATTAATAATAATGATAATATGCTCATTCAGATTTATTCTGAATGAGCATTATTATCATCTCAAAATTACTATATCGAGGGAAAAATCTAAATGAAATTGATACTTTAGAAGTGATGTGCCTAAAGTATATACGAAAGGAATGAGTTAACATGAAGGAAATAATCATAGCAAAAGACATAAGCAAAATAGAAAATATCACCAAAGATTTTTCATTAGAGCTTTTAAGGGATATAAATTTTACGATATATGAAGGAGAATTCGTGTCCATTGTAGGTCGTAGTGGATGTGGGAAAAGTACGTTGTTGAGAGTCATATTAGGTGAGGATAAAGAATCTGGCGGAAAAATATTTATTAATAATATCAATATTAGAGAAATGGATGAAAATAAGCTAAATGAATTTAGAAAAAAAAATATCGGAATATGCTATCAAGGTTTAGCTCCTTTAGTTTCTTCTTCTGCTACAGCAAAAGAAACTATCTACCACAAACTCCAATACTTATGTAACAAAGATATCCACCAAAAATATCATGATATAGTAAATACTTTTAATATTTCCTCTTTAGAAAATCAGAAATTACATGCATGTTCTGAAATGAATTTATTCAGACTCAAGCTAGCTGTAGCTTTTTGTATTTCACCACCAATTGTAATTATTGATGAAGTCCTAGATTATTTTCCTATAGAAGAAAAAAATGAATTGCTAAAAACAATACTCAATTTACAAAAGAAACACTATATAACATTGATTTTAGTATCTCATGATCTTGAGATTGTTAAGCATGGTGATAGAGCTTTATATATCAGAGATAAAACAATGTATGAGATAGACATGAATAAACTTAGACGAAAACTTAATTCAAAATAGTAAAAATATCTAGTTTAATATAAGGGGATGAGAAAATGGTTTCTATTAGTTTATGTATGATTGTTAAAAATGAAGAAACTACATTACCTCAATGTCTAAATTCTATAAAAGATATTGTTGATGAGATTATTATTGTTGATACAGGTTCAGAAGATAAAACAAAAGATATCGCATATCGTTACACCAATAAAGTATATGATTTTGAATGGATAGATGATTTTTCTGCTGCTAGGAATTTTTCATTTTCAAAGGCTACAAAAGATTTCATTCTTTGGCTTGATGCTGATGATATCATATTTGAAAAAGATAGAGAAGCCTTTAAAAGATTAAAGGATTTCTTGACATTGCAATATGATACAGTAGTTATGAAGTATGTTCTTAAGCGTGACGCAAAAGGAAATGAAACATATGTATCTTATCGAGAAAGACTTGTGAAAAGAGCCTCCAATTTTAAATGGCATGACCCTATACATGAATATCTAGATTTTTCAGGAAAAATCGTTCATTCAGAAATAGCTGTTACACATACAAAAACATGCTATAATGCAAACCGTAATTTGAAAATTCTTAAGAAAATCATATCTAATTCAAAGGATGTTAACCCAAGACATATATTTTACTATGCACGAGAATCTCAAGATATAGGAAATACTGAGGAAGCGATATTATATTACTTGAAATTATTGAGCATGGATAATATTATGCATAATCATGAACTATCATCTTCTATTCAACTCTCTCCATTTATTGAAGGAAGTATTCAATTAGCAAATATCTATTTTGATAGAAATGAAAAAGAAAAAGCATTAAGAGTATTAATTAGAAGCTTAAAATATGGTCTTATTCGAGCTGAAATTTCATGTCTTATTGGAAAATATTATTTAGATAACAAAGAATATTCCACAGCTATCAGCTGGTATGAGCTTGCTTTATCACTTAAAAAACCAAAACTTACGTGGCAATTTTTCATGCATGAGTATTGGGATTTCATTCCTTATATTGAATTATGTCACTGCTATTATCACTTAGGTAATATAACTAAGGCTTTAGAATATCATAAACAAGCACAACAGCTAAAACCATACCATCCTGCCATAATACAAAATCAGAAATTTTTTGATAAAGTCTTAAGGCAAATAAATATACATGAAGAAAGTCAATGAGTATTTCACAATTATATACTTTAATCATATTCTATAATGAATAAAACTTTATAGAAGGTGATAATATGTCAACTATTAGCTTATGTATGATTGTAAAAGATGAAGAAAAAATAATCGGTAGATGCCTAGATTGTGTAAAAGATTTAGTTGATGAAATCATTATTGTAGACACTGGTTCAACTGATATGACTAAAGAAATAGTAAAAGAATACACATCAAAAATATATGATTTCAAATGGATAGATGATTTTTCTGCTGCTAGAAACTATTCCTTCTCAAAAGCTACTATGGACTACATCTTCTGGCTTGATGCAGATGATATACTTCTTGAAGAGGATAGAGCTAAGTTTAAAAGAGTAAAAGAACTGTTAAACCCAAGTATAGATGTAGTAATGATGAAATACAATCTTGGAGTGGATGAAAATGGCAAGCCTACAATGACATTTTTTAGAGAACGTTTACTAAAAAGATCAAAAAATTATAAGTGGTATGATCGAGTACATGAATATATGGTTTTTGACGGTAAGATTGTAAACTCTGATGTATGTATAACACACAAGAGTGTACATGGAAGAACAGATAGAAATCTTAAAATATTTGAAAAAATGATATCTGAAGGACATGAACTAACCAATAGAAATTATTTTTATTTTGCTAGAGAACTATTTTTTAATGAGAGATATGATGATGCTATTGAATACTATAATAAATTCTTAGAAACAGAAGATGGATACCTATCAAACTATATTGATTCATGTATTGACCTATATAAATGCTATAAAGTAAAAAATAATGGGAAAATGATGCTAAATTCCCTATTCAGAAGCTTTGAATATGATACTCCAAGAGGTGAAATCTGCTGCTATATAGGTTTTTATTACAAAAAAAAGAAAGATTATGACAAAGCTATCTTCTGGTTTGAATTAGCTACAAAGCTCAAAAAACCTGATAGCAAATGGGGATTCGTAATACATGATATGTGGGGTTTTATCCCTTGTGTAGAGCTTAGTATTTGTCATTTTGAAATTGGAAATATTGAAGAGGCTATAAGATTTAATGAAAAAGCTTCTATATACAAGCCTAATCATCCAGCTGTCTTAAAAAATAGAGAATTTCTAAAAAGCCTTTCAAAATCAAAATTTATTGAATAGAAGTAAAATGAGCCACCCTTAATAGAATGAATTACATCGTCTATTAAGGGTGTTTTTAATTCTTTACATAATCAATCAAAATCTTCTATGTTATATTCTTCTAGTCTTCTACTATGTTCATTTTCAAGTTTATAAAAGAAAACCTTTATAATGAAATCAATACTTGAATCAACACCAAATAGAAATTGACCATATTCATCTGTATATGTAAAAGTTATGGGAATTAGTTTACAAGGATCATTATTATCTTTTTTAAATAGCTTTACAATTGCATTTTTTGCTGGTTCACCATTAGGAAATCTTACAGTCCCATGTATTGCAGACCTTTTTTCTGGTTTTAGCACAATGCTTAAGTCTAACTCTTCACCTTGATTTAATTTAATATCAGTTCTATGTAATTTATATAGCATATCTACTCACACCTCTTTCCAAGATATCATTATTTTTTTATAAATTTCTATAACGTATTTCAATAATTAACCTATCTTGGTACTAAAGTTTTGCAGTGCTTTTAAGAATTTAGACATCAATAATATTGTATGAAATTAATAAAAAAAGGTGATTAAAATCTTTTGAATTATACTATTCAAAAGCAAATAAAAAAGGATATATATTTTAAGTTAAAATATATATCCTTTGGTAACTATTACTTTTCTTTTAACACTTCTTAATTTTCATCAACAAGACTATCAAAGCCCGTACCTTTTCCCCAAGCTGATGCAAGCATAACAACATCTACAAATGCATCAGGATCAATACCAGCAACATAGCTTTTGATTAGCATAGATTCGCGTGGTGAACATATAGATACAATTTTTATTCTTTTTTGATTTGTATATCCACCTTTTATTTCATTTGTTGTTATTCCTTTTTTTACAGAATTAATGATATACTCAGATATTTCATCAGTTTTTTCACTAATTATTTCTATCTTTACTTTTTTTGATCCAAATCCGAATAAAACAATATCAATAGCTTTCATATACACAATTTGAGTTAAAACCGCGTACAAAGCCGTAGTTCTATCATATACAAAAGCAGAAGCTAATATGATTGTTATATCAATACTCATCAAAATTTGGCTTATACTAATAAAAGGAAATACTCTCCGATGCACTATCTTTGCAATTGTATCAGTACCCCCAAACGAGAAACCTCTTTTTAGAATAAGACCAGTGCCAACACCACCAATTACTCCATAATAAATAGATGCAAGTATCATATCATTTTCAACAAAATCAAAGCTAATAGCTTCAAAAAGTATTAGTATCAGAGGAAAAAATACTGACAACAACAATATTTTACCTGCTTCTCTTTTACCCATTAGAACTAATGCACTCAGAAGAACCAAAATCGATAAAGCATAATAAATATAAGTATATTTAATATACATAAATTTCTGTAACATGATAGATATACCTGTTATTCCTCCAGTTATCAAACCATTAGGAGTTAAAATTGATGTTATTGCAAATGATATCAGAGAGCATCCAATTATAATGAAAAAATAGTCAAATATAATTTTATTAATATTTCTTTTTTTTATCAACCTCTTCACCCCTTTCTAATTAATAGTACAATAGTAATAGTATAGCTAATAGCATGTAAAAATCATAGTACTTTTTTATTAAAATTATGTAAAAACTAAGAATTCTTCAAAAAACAATATCTAAAAAATTGTTTATCTAGTATAATAGCTAAAATGACAAACGCAAAAAGGTGAAACGTTATTAAAAACGTTCCATAAAAGATTATCATATCTAAATTTTTGAATAGTTACTCTAATATCCTATGAGCATGTTATGAATTTATACAGATACTTTGCATAAGAAATAATGCAATACAAATTAAATGAAAACAAAAAAATAAAAAAGTTCTAATACTTGTTATTTAGTATTAGAACTTTTTTACGCTATTTATACTTCAAACAAATTTCTCTTATATTCAATATAAAGCTCTTTAATTTCCTCTATCTTGCTATTCATTTCTAATTGAAGAGAAGAAGCAAGTTCGTACTCTTCGTCCTCTAATGCTTTCTTTATTCTTGTAAATAATGACTTTTTCGCTAAACTGTCTTTCATTAAATATAACTTAATATTTGATATTTTTTCCCACATAACTACATCTATGTCTGTAGCTGTTCCTTCTTGATGTACTTTTTTACACTCTCTTAAAATATTGGTGTAATCATAAATTATTCTATTTTTGAGCTCCATAATCCATCTTTCTAATGTACTTTGCTTAAATGATTCAATAATTTCTTCAGTAAAAACATCATCCTCAAGTAGCACTGCTTTCTTCCCAGCATATTTTTCAAGATTCGTGATATTTTCCCATACTGTTGCTGGAGGCTTTCCAAAAATACTATTTCTTTCTTCGTCAGAAAAATGCTCGAATGCATCTTCTTCACTTCTATATGCTCTATCTTTTTCTAGATAGAAACTCTCTACTCCAGGAGCTTTAGAAATTTCCTTTTCTAGTTCCTTACAGTTCTTTCCACTCTTTGCAGCTGCTTCGATTCCATCTAGCATTGCTTGATATATTCCTGCAATTACTATATAAGTATTAGAATAAGGATTTGGTGATCTTACTTCAAATCTGTTCGCTAAAGGATTTTCAATATTTCTTATTACTCCTACTAATACAGAACGATTTCTAGAAGGTGTTTCAGTATTAACTCCCAGTGAAGCTACAATACATACAGGTGCTTCAAAGCCAGGCTTCAATCGATTAAATGCATCATTTGATGATGTAATTAATGGATTGATAACTTCATAGTTATTTAATATTCCCATCAATGCACCATATCCGATTTCACTTAGATAATCCTCTGTAACATTAAGTGGTGCAAATAGATTCTTTATTTCTCCATTTTTTAATCTTACGGTAACTCCAACATGAGTATGTTCTCCGCTACCTGCAACTCCCTCTAGTGGTTTTGCTCTAAAAGTTACAACTAATCCATGTCTTCTAAATACATCGTTAATAATTTCTCTTGCAATTAATTCATTATCTGCTGTTTGAAGAGAAGAGCTATATTTCCAATCGATTTCTATCTGCTCCATAACATGATTAGACTTACCATCGATTCCGATTCTACTTGTAACTCCACCAACTTCCTTGTGACCCATTTCTGGCTCTAGCCCATATTTTTCTAGTATCTGAATGCTCTTTTCCATTGCAGTTCTTACTGTCCCTTGAGTTCGTTTCCAA
>DAOUQG010000151.1 GCA_030625765.1 Thermohalobacteraceae bacterium
CACATCCTTTTCATACTTAATATTTTAAAGGGTTCGACTTTATGTGTCTACAATAATATACTAACATCAATAATTTACATTTAAAATCACTTAAACAAATAAGAAAAGTAAAATTATTTTTGAATTTGATTATATTATTAATGTCAATTTGGTTAATAGCTAATAATTTTCCATTAATACTAGTTATTATAATGATTTTGCCTATGTACCGAGCATTCCAAATTTTTTTAAAAGGAAAAATGTCTTTTGTTATGCGTTGGATAATGCTTTTTATAGAAGTGATACGATATTTAACCACTAGTGCGTAAGTCTCCCATCTTCTACAAGTGGGAGATGCAAGCACTATTTTTATTTAGACTCAATGTGTAAATGAAAATTTGACAATATCTAGGTAAATAGATATAATCAGTCTTAAAGATAGTAAGGATTGGTGATATAATGAAACTAGATAACAATAATCATTCAGTATTCTTGCTAAACTATCATTTAGTTTTAGTAATAAAATATCGAAGAAAAGTAATAAATGATGCTATAAGCGAAAGATTGAAAGAAATATTCAGCTATATTTGCAAAAAATATAATATTATTTTAGAAGAATGGAATCATGATTATGATCATATTCATATCCTTTTTAGAGCGCATCCTAACTCACAGTTATCAAAATTTCTAAATGCATATAAAAGTGCATCGTCAAGGCTTATAAAAAAAGAGCTTCCTGAAATAAGAAAAAAACTTTGGAAAGAATATTTTTGGTCAAGAAGTTTTTGTCTAATAACTACTGGAGGAGCACCAATAGAAACAATAAAAAAATACATAGAAAATCAAGGTAAAAAGTAGGTGAAATCTATGAATAAGTCATATAAGCTTAGAATATATCCAAATGATGAACAAATAGAATTGATTGAAAAAACCTTTGGGTGCACTAGGTTTATATATAACTACTTTCTAAATCAAAGAATCGAAGTATATAAGATAGAAGGTAAGAGCACGCGCTATACAGAACAACAAAATCAACTTCCAAAGCTAAAAAAGGAATTTCCATGGCTAAAGGAAATTGACAGCACTTCCCTACAGATGACCCTTAGAAATTTAGATAGAGCCTTCAAAAATTTTTTTAGAGATAAAAATATAGGTTTCCCAAAGTTCAAGAGTAAGAAAATAACAAAAAAGTCTTACACAATAAACTATGTAAATAATAATATTCAAATAAAGAAAAATAGAATAAAATTACCAAAATTAAAATGGGTAACTGCTAAAGTTCATAGATTTGTAGAAGGTAGAATAGTGAGTGCAACAATATCTAAGTCACCTACAAAAAAATACTTTGTTTCAATAATTACAGAATTAGACATAGAGCCTATGGCAGAAGTAGATGGTAAAATAGGAATTGATTTGGGGATTAAACATTTTGCAATATATTCTAATGGTCAAAAGGTAGAAAATCCTAAGTATCTAAGGAAAACCTTAGAAGAACTAGCAAAGGCACAAAGAAAATTAAGTAAAAAACAGAAATTCAGTAATAATTGGTATAAAGCAAAAAAGAAGGTTGCAAAATTACATGAGAAGGTTAAGAATCAAAGACAAGATTTTCTCCATAAATTATCTAAAAGAATAGTAGACGAAAACCAAGTCATAATTCTTGAAGATTTAGCAGTAAAAAATATGATAAAGAATAATAAATTGTCAAAAGATATTGCAGATGCAAGTTGGCATAAGTTCTATTCTTACATAGAATACAAATCTAAATGGTATGGAAGAACAGTACATAAAATAGATAGATGGTTTCCAAGTAGTAAAACATGTTCCAATTGTGGTTATGTAATGGAAAATATGTCGCTGAACATTAGAAAATGGGATTGTCCTAATTGTGATACCAAAAATATAGACAGAGATGTAAATGCTAGTATGAACATACTAAAACAAGGACTCAAAGAACTAAATATACAAATAGTAGCGTAAATAAATCACCGTAGGAACTACGGATTGAGCCTGTGGAGAGCCAAATAAGACCTTGCTAATATAGAAGGCATAACTCTGTGAAGTAGGAAAAGTTCTTAGGCTAGACCTAAGAAGCCACCACTTCTAAGCCGATAGGTGAAAGTGACTGGTAGTTCACGTAAATAACTATTCAAGTTACTCAAAGTACCCTTGCTGACTATTACTATATATAATTACAGCGAATTTCTTAAGAAAGACTCTGAATAAATATGAACAAAATTCATTAGGGGGACATAAGTATGATAAAGCTATTATATGGGACGTCTAATCCTGCTAAACTGCAACATATGAAGGAAATGCTTGAAGGATTAGATATTGAAATTATAAGTTTAAATGATATTGACAATCAAGGAACTATTCCAATTAGTGAAGCTGGAAATAATCCATTAGAAAATGCCAGAATAAAAGCTATAGCGTACTACAAAGCACTAAGAACACCTGTGTTCTCCTGTGATTCAGGACTATATATTGAAGGGTTGGAAAGTGAGAGACAACCAGGCGTTAACGTTAGAAGAGTGAATGGAAAAAAGCTAAATGATAATGAGATGATTGAATACTATGGTAATATAGCATCAGAACTAGGTGGATCGGTTAAAGCAAAGTATAAAAATGCCATATGCTTGGTTTTTGATGAAGAAAATATCTTTGAATTTGATGGAGAAGATCTATCAGAAGAATTCATTATAGCATCAAAGGCTCATCCTAAAAGAATTAAGGGATTCCCATTGGATTCTCTTTCAGTAAAAATCGAGACGGGCCAATACTATTTGGATATACATAATAAAGACAATTGTGATGATGAATACAAATTGGCAAAAGGATTTAGAGACTTTTTTTTCAGAACTGTATTAAAATAGGTTTCAATTTCTTACTTTTTATTATTAGCTTCTCTAGGTTTGTAACAGAAAAGTAAGAACTATGAAGCCTTTTTCAGGAATCGAATAAACGACATGCTCTTCATGAAATATAGAAAGGAGAAATGAGTAATGAAAATCTTAATTGACCGGTTACATAAAGCTTTTATCTTGACTAACGATTTAGCTCAAAGCTTACCTATAGATGCCTTTAAGTTGAAATTAAAGGACCTTCCTTCAAACACTATCGGACAACAGTTTTGGTGCGTAATCGGAGCTAGAGAAAGTTATTTGAAGGCAATTGCAAATGAAGGATGGGCAGGCTTTAGTTGTTCTCTCAACGATACCACTTTAAAAGATGATATTTTAAAGTGTCTTAGAAAATCTGCCGATGATTGTATGGACTTTCTAAATGCTGACGAGTTAAATGAGATACAGATTGAGCTTCTTATAACTTTGCTAGAGCATGAGATTCAGCATCATGGTCAGCTTATCAGATATGTCTATGGTAATAAATTATCTTTTCCTAAAAGCTGGAATGAACGATACACGGTGTGATCTTCTTATGGAGTATTAAGAATGTGGTATAAGTTATGACAAATGTAACGCAATAACTTAAGGGGGAGAACTTTTGATTTTAATCAATGAGATAACCGATGAAAGCACAAAAGCAGAAATTACTAATTATACATTAAGAGAATTACCAGAATGGTTTGGTATTGAAAAATCCATAGTCGAATATGTGGAAAATGTGAAGGACAAAGACTTTTATGCAGTGTATGATAATGAAAAACCTGTAGGTTTTATTTCTTTAAAATATAATAATTATTATACAGCAGAAGTATATGTAATGGGTATATTAAAGAAGTATCATAGGAGAGGAATTGGGAATCAGCTGATACAGAGATGTGAAGAGAAAGCAAAATTAAATAATATAAAATATTTAATGGTAAAGACTTTAGGAGAATCCCATCCTGACGAAAATTATAAAAAGACGAGACATTTTTATAGTAAAGTAGGATTTTATCCCCTAGAAGAGATCAAAGAAATATGGGGAAAAGAAAACCCATGTTTAATTATGGTTAAGAATATATAATTCATTAAAATGCACTCCACTTAGAATGCTAGGAGGAAGTAAATGAGAATAGTCCAAGTAAAAGAAAAAGATGAAAATACTGAACATGTGAAAAACTTGTTTAAAGAATATGCAAGCTCACTAGGGTTTGATCTATCCTTTCAAAATTTTGAAGAAGAGTTAAGTAAATTACCAGGAGATTACTCTGCTCCAAAGGGTTGTTTACTTTTAGCAATACATAATGATAAGATAAGTGGATGTGTGGCATTAAGATACATAGATGATAATATATGTGAGATGAAAAGATTATATGTGAAACCTGAATTTAGAGGCTTAGGCATTGGTAAAAAACTTGCTTTAGCAGTTATTGAAAAAGGAAAAACATTAAATTATAAATATATGCGACTAGATACAATAGAATTTATGAAACAAGCAATAAAGTTATATGAAAGTTTAGGATTTTATGAAATAGAGGCTTATAGATATAACCCAATAAAAGAAACCAGGTTTATGGAGTTAAATTTAATGAGGGACTAATAATACTCACAAAGTGGTTTAGCAATATAAAAAATGAACTATAGACAAACTTTAGAATTTCATATAGAATATACCAAATAGCCACGCATCTACATGCGTGGTTTAATCAAATGCAATGAAAATTTATTAAAATAGTTTTGGAGGAGTGATTGTTTTGAATGAGAAATCTTTTAAATACTGTATTTATGAAGATGGGCAGGAGCATATGATTTCGGAATTAATTTGGAGTGTTTTTTCTGAGTTTGAAGCCCCTGATTACAGCGAAAAAGGAGTCAATACATTTAAAGAATTTATCACCCCAGAGAGGCTTTCAGATCGTATAAACAAAGACACCTTAAAAGTGTATTGTTGTTTTGATGAAGATATTTTGGTAGGAGTTTTAGGGATAAGAAAGACAGCACATATTTCATTACTGTTTGTTAATAAAAGCCACCATAGGAGAGGAATTGCAAAAGAGCTTATAAATATAGCTATCACAGACATTGAAAATTTTAATCCTCAGGTAAGAGAAATAACTGTTAATTCTTCACCCTATGCAGTGAAGATATATGAAAAACTTGGATTTACAGCTACTGATAATATATTAGAAAAAGATGGGATCAAATATATACCTATGATAAAATGTTTATAGCAGAAATAAGGAAACTTCAAATGGGGACAGGCAAAAGTCATGGAATGTATTGAGATTGCAGACTAATAATAGATTACTATAATCAAGCTGTTACAAAGGGAAATGTCAAATTACCTATTTTAAAATCAATAAAATATAAAAAATATTAATGTGTTAGTAATAAATATTACAAGTAAGGAATTAGGAGGATTTTATGACAAAATTATATATAACAAGGCATGGCCAAACAGAATGGAACCTTGAAGGAAGAATGCAAGGGCAAAAGGATTCACAATTAACAGAATTAGGAGAAAAGCAGGCTAGTTGGCTTGGAGAAAGACTAAATGATGTTGAAATCGATATAATCATTTCGAGCTCAAGTGGACGAGCATTCAGAACAGCTGAGATTATTCGTGGTGATAGAGATATAGAAATACTGACTAATGATAACTTTAAGGAAATGCATATAGGCGAGTGGGAAGGTCAATTGCATTCAGAAATAGAAAAAAACTCACCAGATGAGCAGAAAAACTTCTGGAATTTTCCCCATTTATATGAGCCATGTGGTGGGGAGACATTTCCACAAGTTTTAGAAAGAGTAAGTAATGAAATCGAAAAAGTTATTTCAGAGTATGAAGGAAAAAATATTTTACTTGTAACCCATGCCATTGCACTAAAATCACTTATTACACATTTTGAAAAGAAAGATATCGAGGATTTATGGACTGGGGCATTTATGCATTCCACCTGCCTAAACATAGTTGAAATTGATAAAGATGGTAGAAAGTTTATTTTGCAGGGTGATATATCTCATTATCAGAACGAAGAGTAAGCTGAAATATACTTATTAGGTTGACTATTAGTGCATGTTTATTAGTCGCTCACAAACACATTAGATGACAATGTAGATAAAATAAGCATAGAGGGGGGGAAACTAGTATATGTTTAAAGAGCATGGTTACGTAATATGGGGAACAAAATGTTCATGTGGAAGGGAAAATTTTATTCTCCAAAACAAATTTCACCCATGGGTTGAGAGTGACTTTATTCTAAAAATCAAATGTAGTAACTGTAAGAATGTCTTAGAAATAGACAGGCAAATTGCTACACAATATTATAACCAAAAGATTTTTTGTTTCTTTGATGATGTTGAAGGGGTAATATTGGACATAGGTTGTGGAGGCGGATTTCTTACACAGCATTTAATAGATAAGAAGGATGTAAACCAAGTTCTAGCAGTAGATATTGATAATGATTGTAAAGAAGAAATTGATAAACTAAAAGATAAAGGAAAAAATGTTGAGTTTAAATTATGTGATTTAAGTGATATTTCGGAGTTATTCGAAGGAAAAAGTGTTGATTATGTTGTAAATCGTGATGTTTTTATGTTTGTGGAAAATACAAAAAAGTATTTTGATGATATTTCTAGAATAGCTAGAAGAGGAATCAGACAAATGGGGTGGTTTGTAAGTGGTAACGAAAGAATGAAGAACAACTTAACCCCTTCTGAGATAGTTAAAGAGCTAGAGAAAAGAGACTGGAACGTAGAGTTGTTTGCATTAGATTGGTACAAATGTGGATACTTTATAAAAGCTGATAGATAAGCATCTTGTTTAATATACAGTTAGGTAATTTGCTTACTTGGAGTGGACAGTAAATATGTTCAAAAATTCATTTATAGTATCATTTTAGCACCATTCAAAGGAGTGATAGAATGAAGGTTGTAACATATAATATTTGGAATAATGCTACAAATTACAGTAGAAGAATAGATTTGCTAATTAGTTTATTAAAAGATGAAGAAATTGATATTCTTGTTCTTCAAGAAGTACGGGATGAAAGTGTTGTACAGAGAATAGAGAATGAGTGCAAGCTTAATTATTCCTGTTGGAAGGAGTATTTTGATTATAAGGAAGGGTTAGCCATTCTTTCTAAGTACCCAATTATAAGTAGTTGGACAAATTGGGATGATACTGAAGATGTGCATAATAGTGGAGTTATGAATGTTATATTAAACATAGATGGACTAAAGTTGGGTGTTACTAATGTACACCTTGACTATAAAAGATCGTATTACCGCGAGATAGAGATAGTAAAAGCAGTAAAAAGGATTGAAGAACCAGATGTAGATTATAATCTAATTTTGGGTGACTTTAATACCTATCCTCATTCAATAATTCACAATTATCTTACTGGACTACAATCTATTGTAGAACATAGCACTAGTTGGATTGATTTAGCTGAGTCTTATTCAATAAAATATGGGACTGCAGTAGATGTCACACTTGATTTTTATAACAATCCAAGATGGGATAATGAACATTCATTAGAAGTTCCTGGTAGATTTGACTGGATAATGTTGAAAAATCCATATCCAAAGAAGTCACCAATTTTAAGGGATTTTCGCCTGATAGGTAATCGAAGAGTTGATGGAATTACGCCTAATGATCATTACGGAGTATTATGTAATATTGAATTTTAGAAGAAAAATCAAATATTGAGAATAATGATGTTTGGGATTTAATTTGAAATAATTTTGAAACCATTATAAGTTTACTTTTAAATGCAGACATGCACTGAGGAATAGAATTAAACCACAGACTTCT